>NZ_JBTMMT010000045.1:0-57970 GCF_055517075.1 Micromonospora sp. DSM 43699 | reverse complement strand
CCCCCACCCCCACCCCGCCGTCGGGGTTGATCAAGAGCTTTGCGTCATGAGAGCGGTCCGACATGACGGAAACCTCTTGATCACCGGTGCGGTCTGGAGGGTTCCGGCCCGCCCGGTCCTTTGCCGAGGAGTACTGGGGTAGGGGCTTGGGCCGGACCGGGAGTGCGGTCCTGGCGGGGTGGCGAGTGCGGTCCTGGGGGCAGGGGTGTGCGGTGAACGGGGGAGATCACGGATTGAACTCAGCCGGTGGGCCACCTACTACAAAGTGTCGTTGATGGGGGAGGATAGCCGGCGTGGAAGCTCTTCGACTGATCCTTCTCTATGTCCATCTGATCGGGTTCGCGCTGCTGCTCGGCGGTGCGGTCGCCCAGTACGTCAGCGGTCGGCTGCGGGTCAACCAGGCCATGCTCTGGGGCTCGGTGATCCAGTTGCTGACCGGCCTGGGCCTCTCCGCGCCGCTGCGCGACGGCGACGAGCCGGCACCCGCCAAGCTTGTTACCAAGTTGGTGCTGGCACTGCTCATCTTCGTCATGGTCTTCTTCTCCCGTAAGCGGGCGCAGGTGGCCCGTGGCCACTTCCTGGCGATCATCGGGTTGACCCTGGTCACGGCCGCAGTGGCGGTGTTCTGGCGGTAGTCGGCCGAGGCCGGCGGGGGGCACCGGGAAACGGGCGTTCGCGACACCGGGCCGGTCAGCGCTGGCACGCTGAGTGATGTGCCCCACCCCCGGGTTACGCCGGGATAACGAGCGTTCAACAGTCGTGCACGATTGGCGGCCGGTGGGTGGGCGTGGGGCTACGCTCCCGTCCGTAACGTGGGATGCCGGCGGCACAACGCCTGTCGGTTCAAGGGCTGCCACCGCACGAGGCGGTGTGCAATGGAAGGAGACGTCTTGCGCTCTGTGCGTGGGATGCGGATCGCCTCTGCCATCGCGGCGGGTGGGCTCGTGCTGGGTGCCGCCGCGTGTGGTGAGGCGCCGGACGACGACAACAACGCCGGTGGCAGCGGCGACAAGAAGTACAGCGCCTGCATGGTGACCGACGTCGGTGGCATCGACGACAAGTCGTTCAACACCTCCGCCTGGAAGGGCCTGGAGGAGGCCAAGAAGGCCAACGACAAGATCGACATCAAGTACGTCGCGTCGAAGGCCGAGGCGGACTACGAGGTCAACCTGACCGGGTACGTCAACCAGAAGTGCGACTTCATCCTGGCCGTCGGTGGTCTGATGTCGGACGCCACCAAGAAGATCGCCGCCGCCAACCCGAACCAGCAGTTCGGCATCGTGGACGCGAACCCGGCCACGGCGAACGTCTACCCGATGCAGTTCGACACCGCCCAGGCCGCCTTCCAGGCCGGCTACCTGGCCGCCGGGATGAGCAAGAGCGGCAAGGTCGGCACCTACGGTGGCCTGCCGATCCCGCCGGTGACCATCTTCATGGACGGCTTCGCCGACGGCGTGGCGTACTACAACAAGGCCAAGAGCAAGAACGTCCAGGTGCTGGGCTGGGACAAGGCGACCCAGAAGGGTTCCTTCACCAACGACTTCGCCAAGCAGGACGAGGGCAAGAAGGTCTCCGACGCGCTGGTCGCCCAGGGCGCCGACATCGTCATGCCGGTCGCCGGTGGCGCGGGCCTCGGCACCACCTCCGCGGCGAAGGCCTCGGGCGGCAAGTACTCGGTCGTCTGGGTCGACGTCGACGGCTGCGAGAGCACCCCGGACTGCGCGGCGCTGCTGACCACCGTGGTCAAGAACATCCCGGACGCCGTCAAGGACGCCGTGCTCAAGGCCGCCGGTGGCGAGAAGCTCGCCGCCACCCCGGGCTTCGTCGGCAACCTGGCCAACAACGGTGTCTCGATCGCCCCGTACCACGACTTCGACAGCAAGGTCCCGGCGGACCTCAAGGCCGAGGTCGACAAGCTCAAGGCGGACATCGCCGCCGGCACCATCACTGTCACCTCGAAGGCCCAGCCGACCAAGTGACCGCCGCGTCGGCCGCCGCGATGGGATCATCGGCAGCGGCGGCCGGCGGGCACCAGGCATGACGACCGGCCGTCCCGGCGTACGTGGGGGAATCCACGGGCGTCGGGGCGGCCGGTCCGCGCACCGGTCGGCCGGCACCCCGGTGGCCGGTCGACCGGCAGCTAGGCTGCACCATCGCTCGCACTCCAGGAGGTTGCGCTGAGACTCGAACTGCGCGGCATCACCAAGCGGTTCGGTGATCTGGTCGCCAACGATCACATCGACCTGACGGTGGAGCCTGGAGAGATCCATGCCCTGCTCGGCGAGAACGGTGCCGGCAAGTCGACCCTGATGAACGTGCTCTACGGGCTCTACCAGCCCGACGAGGGCGAGATCCTGGTCGACGGCCAGCCGCTGAAGCTGAAGGGCCCCTCCGACGCGATCGCCGCCGGGATCGGCATGGTGCACCAGCACTTCATGCTGGTGCCGGTCTTCACCGTGACCGAGAACATCATGCTCGGTGCCGAGCAGGTCCGGGGCGGCATCGTCGGCTTCCTGGACCGGCGGCGGGCCCGCCGCGAGGTGGCCGAGGTCTCCGCCCGGTACAACCTGCGGGTCGACCCGGACGCGGTGATCGAGGACCTGCCGGTCGGCATCCAGCAGCGGGTCGAGATCGTCAAGGCGCTCACCCGCGACGTCGACCTGCTGATCCTGGACGAGCCGACCGCGGTGCTCACCCCGCAGGAGACCGAGGAGTTGCTCACGGTCATGCGGTCGCTCAAGGCGGCCGGCAAGTCGATCGTCTTCATCACCCACAAGCTCGGCGAGGTCAAGGCCATCGCCGACCGGATCACCGTGATCCGGCGCGGCCGGACCGTCGGCACCGCCTCCCCCGAGGCGAGCCGGGACGAGTTGGCCGCGCTGATGGTCGGCCGCAACGTCCGGCTCACCGTGGACAAGCAGCCCGCCACCCCGGGCCGGCCGATCCTGGAGGTCGCCGGCCTGGTCGTCGACGACGACCGGCAGATCCGCGCGGTGGACGGCATCGACCTGACCGTACGCGCCGGTGAGGTGTTGGGCGTGGCGGGCGTGCAGGGTAACGGGCAGACCGAGCTGATCGAGGCGATCATGGGGCTGCGCCCGACGCTCGCCGGCTCGGTGAGCCTCGACGGCGAGCCGGTCCACGGCTGGTCCACCAAGAAGGTGCTCCGCGCCGGGGTCGGCTACGTGCCCGAGGACCGTAGCGTCGACGGCCTGGTCAAGGAGTTCAGCGTCGCGGAGAACCTGGTCCTCGACATCTACGACCGGCCGCCGTTCGGCAAGGGCCTGGCGCTGCGGCCGGACGCGATCGCCTCCTCCGCACGGGAGCGGATCGCCCAGTTCGACGTGCGTACCCCCTCGGCGGACGCGGCGGTGGGCACCCTCTCCGGCGGCAACCAGCAGAAGGTCATCGTGGCCCGGGAGCTGTCCCGGCCGCTGAAGCTCTTCATCGCCGCCCAGCCCACCCGGGGCGTGGACGTCGGTTCGATCGAGTTCATCCACAGCCGGGTCATCCGCGAGCGGGACGTCGGCACCGCGGTCCTGGTCGTCTCCAGCGAGTTGGACGAGGTGATCGGCCTCGCCGACCGGATCGCGGTGATGTACCGGGGCCGGATCATCGGCATCGTCGGCCCGGACACCCCGCGCGAGGAGATCGGCCTGCTGATGGCCGGCATCACCCCGGACCCGCCCGGGGCCGCCCCGACCGGTGGCGCGGCCTCCTCGGCAGCGCCCGGGACCGCCCCGACCGGTGACGCGGCCACTCCGTCCGCGCCCGGAACGGCTCCGGCGGGTGGCGCTGCCGCCCCGGCCGAGGCGACCGGCGGTACGGGCGGCGGCGTGGCACCGGCATCCGAGAGCCCTGGTAACGAGGACGAGGCATGAGCAACCCCAACCCGGTGTCCGGCTCCCCGGACAAGGAACCGGCGACCGAGGCGGAACTGACCGCGACCGGCAAGGCCGACCGGGGCGCCACGATGACCTCACCCAAGCAGCCCGGCCCGGGGCCCCGGCCCTCGCTGGGTCGGCTCTTCCTGGACAACCTCTGGGCCGCCAACACGGTGACCGTCACGGTCCTCGCGCTGGTGCTGGCGATGCTGGTCGGCGCGGTCCTGATCATCGTGTCGGACCCGGAGGTGCTGGCCACCTACGGCTACATCACGGCCCGTCCGGCCGACGCGCTGAACGCGAGCTGGACGGTGGTCAGCGAGGCGTACGCCAACCTGTTCAAGGGGGCGGTCTTCGATCCGGAGGCGTCCGGCTTCACCGCCGCGTTGAGCCCGATCTCGGAAACCCTGACCTACACCGCGCCGTTGGTCTTCACCGGGTTGTCGGTGGCGCTCGCCTTCCGGGGCGGCCTGTTCAACATCGGTGCCCAGGGGCAGGCGACGATGGGCGTGATCCTGGCCGCCGTGGCCGGCTTCGCGTTGCCGCTGCCGCCGGTGGTGCACCTGGTCGTCGCGTTGATCGCCGGGGCGGTCGGTGGCGCGGTCTGGGGTTTCGTCCCGGGCATCCTCAAGGCCCGCACCGGCGCGCACGAAGTGATCAACACGATCATGCTCAACTACGTCGCGGTCTACTTCCTGTCCTGGGTCATCGTGCAGAACGGGGTGCAGAACCCGGACCGGGCGGACGCGATCAGCCGGCCGGTCGACTCCTCTGCCGCGCTGCCCCGGCTGCTCGGCGACAACCTGCGGGTGCACGCCGGCATCCTGCTCGCGGTGCTTGCCACCTGGGCCATCGCCTGGCTGCTCAACCGGTCGACGCTCGGCTTCGAGCTGCGGGCCGTCGGTGCCAACCCGGACGCGGCCCGGACCGCCGGCATCAGCGTCACCAAGACGTACGTGCTGGTGATGGTGATCGCCGGCATGCTCGCCGGGCTCGGCGGCAGTCAGATGGTGCTCGGCTCCACCGCGAACGCGCTGACCCCGTTGGTGATCGCGCAGATCGGCTTCGACGGCATCCTGGTGGCGCTGCTCGGCCGGGTGAAGCCGTGGGGGGTGCTGCTGGCGGCGCTGCTGTTCGGCGCGCTCCAGGCCGGCGGCAACCGGATGCAGTCGTACTCCGGGATCTCGTTGGAGCTGGTCACCGTGCTCCAGGCGCTAATCGTCATCTTCATCGCCGCGCCGGCCCTGGTGAAGGCGATCTTCCAGCTCCGGGCCGCCCGCGCCGCCCGGTTGCAGACGAGCCTCGCGAAGGGCTGGTGAGGCATGTCCACCACAGCTGTTCCCGACGTCGCCGTGGCCGCGGTCGACGAGGGTTTCTGGACCCGGCAACGCAAGACCGGCGCGGTCCTGCTGGCGCTGGGCGTGCTCGCCGCCGTGCTGTTCGGGGCGCTGGCCACCGGTCAGCAGGCCCGGTTCACCCTCAGTGAGACCGAGGGCGGCGCGGCGTTGGAGATCCACGGCACGGTCGGCGCGATCCTGTTCGGGATCGTCGCCGCCGCGGCCGGCGGCGCGCTGCTGGCCGGGGTGCCGAAGCGCTGGTTCACAGTGGTCCTCGGCGTCGGGCTGGTCGGCTTCGTGCTGAGCTTCCTGTGCTGGCAGGTCTCCGCCGCCCCCGAGGGCCGCAACTTCATGCCGATGGTCAACATCGTCCGGGGCACCTTCGTGCTGGCCCTGCCGCTGGTCTTCGGCGCGCTGGCCGGGGTGCTCTGCGAACGGTCCGGTGTGGTCAACGTCGCCATCGAGGGGCAGTTGCTGATGGGTGCGTTCAGCGGCGCGCTCTTCGGCAGCCTCTCCGGCAGCGTCTGGGTGGGCCTGGTGGCGGCGGCGATCGGCGGCGCGCTCGTCTCGCTGCTGCTGGCGGTCTTCGCCATCCGCTACCTCGTCGACCAGGTCGTCATGGGGGTGGTGCTCAACCTGCTGGCGGTCGGCGTCACCGGCTTCCTCTACGAGCGGCTGATGCAGACCGACGCGGAGAAGTACAACAGCGCGCCGCGCTTCGGCAACTGGGAGATCCCGCTGCTGAAAGACATCCCGCTGCTCGGCCCGGCGCTGTTCCGGGGCAACATCTTCCTCTACCTCGGCCTGCTGCTGGTGCTCGTCATCCACCTCGCGCTGTTCCGTACCCGGTGGGGGCTGCGGACCCGGTCGGTGGGCGAGCACCCGACCGCCGCCGACACCCTCGGGGTCAAGGTGCTGGGCCTGCGCTACCGCAACGTGCTGCTGGCCGGGGTGGTGGCGGGCATCGGTGGCGCGTCCTACACCCTGGCGCTCTACAGCTTCACCAAGAACATGATCGGCGGCAAGGGCTTCATCGCCCTGGCGGCGCTGATCTTCGGCCGGTGGAGCCCGACCGGCGCGCTGCTCGCCGCGCTCTTCTTCGGCTTCGCCGACCAGCTCGCCACCTACCTCGGCGCGATCGGCAGCAGCATCCCCAACCAGTTCCTGGCGATGCTGCCCTACCTGGCGACCATCCTGGCGGTGGCCGGGCTGGTCGGCCGGGTCCGGGCACCCGCCGCCGACGGCAAGCCGTACGTCAAGGGCTGAGATCCGGCCCGGTCCGGTGGGGGGAGACCTCGCCGAGCCGGGCCGGGTCTGGTGAAACAGCGCGGGGGCGGCGCGCGTCGGCCGGCACCATTCGCGCATCCGAGCCGGTGACCTGGGCAGAATGAGGGCTATGAGCGAGATCGACTGGGAGCGGCTGCGGGCCGCCGCCACCGAGGTGATGCGGCACGCCTATGTGCCGTACTCGAAGTTCCCGGTCGGCGCGGCGGCCCTGGTCGACGACGGCCGGGTGGTGGTCGGCTGCAACGTGGAGAACGCCGGGTACGGGGTGACCCTCTGCGCCGAGTGCGGGGTCGTCTCCGCCCTGCACGCCACCGGTGGCGGGCGGCTGGTCGCCATGTCCTGCGTCGACGCGACAGGCGAGCCACTGATGCCGTGCGGCCGGTGCCGGCAACTGCTCTGGGAGAACGGCGGCCCGGAGTGCCTTGTCGAGTCGAGGACCGGCCCGCTGCGGATGGCGGAGCTGCTGCCGCACGCCTTCGACGTGGCCGACATCGAGGCGGTCGTCGGCGAGACCCCGGTACCTGTGGTGCCGGACCGGTTGGCCGCCTGGCGGGGGCGGGGGACCGTCTTCGTGCACCCGGACCTCTCCGCCGGTCAGCAGGTCTGGACGGCGTACTGGGAGCGGTCGGCGGGGGACACCGACGAGACCGGGCCCGGGGTGCTGGAGGAGGGGCCGAGCTGGGGTGACCCGGCGGAGGCGATCACCTGGGGGCTGGCCCGTACGCCCAGGGTGGTGGTGGTGGACGCGGAGGGCACCATCTTCTGGGCCGGCGAGGGCGAGCCGCCGCTGGAGATCCCGGCCCGCTGGGCCGCCTCCTGAACCCGCCGGGCCGCCTCCCCAACCCGCCGGGCCGCCTCCCGAACCTGCGGGGCCGCCTCCCGAACCTGCGGGGCCGCCTCCCGAACCTGCGGGGCCGCCTCCGGGACCGGCAGGTGGTCACGCCGATTTCTGCAACGACTTCAGAGGGAACTCAACGGTGAGTGCTTTTACCGCGGTCGACGTCATCCGGGCCAAGCGGGACGGGGGCGTCCTGAGCGACGGCCAGATCGACTGGGTGGTCGACGCGTACACCCGGGGGTCGGTGGCCGACGAGCAGATGTCGGCGCTGGCCATGGCGATCCTGCTGCGCGGCATGACGGTGCCGGAGATCGCCAGGTGGACCGCCGCGATGATCGCCAGCGGGGAGCGGCTGGACCTCTCGGCGGTGGCCCGGCCGACAGTCGACAAGCACTCCACCGGCGGGGTCGGTGACAAGATCACGCTGCCGCTCACCCCGCTGGTGGCCGCCTGCGGCGGTGCCGTGCCGCAGCTCTCCGGCCGTGGGCTCGGGCACACCGGCGGCACCCTGGACAAGCTGGAGTCGATCCCCGGCTGGCGGGCGGCGCTGAGCAACGCCGAGTTCATCACCCAGCTGCGGGACGTCGGCGCGGTCATCTGCGCGGCCGGCGACCAGCTCGCCCCGGCCGACCGCAAGCTGTACGCGCTACGCGACGTCACCGGCACCGTGGAGGCGATCCCGCTGATCGCCAGTTCGATCATGAGCAAGAAGATCGCCGAGGGCACCGGGGCGCTGGTCCTCGACGTGAAGGTCGGCTCCGGCGCGTTCATGAAGAACGTGGCGGACGCCCGTGAGCTGGCCCGGACCATGGTGGCGCTCGGCGACGCGCACGGGGTGCGGACGGTCGCCCTGCTCACCGACATGTCCACCCCGCTGGGCCTGACCGTCGGCAACGCGGTCGAGGTGACCGAGTCGGTGCAGGTACTGGCCGGCGGTGGCCCGGCCGACGTGGTGGAGCTGACCCTGGCGCTGGCCCGGGAGATGCTCGAGGCGGCCGGGCTGCCCGACGCCGACCCGGCCGCCGCACTGCGCGACGGGCGGGCGATGGACGCCTGGCGCTCGATGATCCGTGCCCAGGGTGGTGACCCGGACGCCCCGATGCCGACCGCCAACGAGGTGGAGGTGGTCCGCGCCGAGGCCGACGGGTTCGTCGAGTCGGTCGACGCGTACGCCGTCGGGGTGGCCGCGTGGCGACTCGGCGCCGGTCGGGCCCGCAAGGAGGACCCGGTCAGCGCCGCCGCCGGGGTGGTGCTGCACAAGCGCCCCGGCGACCCGGTGCGCGCCGGCGACCCGCTGTACGAGCTGCGCGCCGACGACGCGACCCGACTGCCGGCGGCGCGGGCCGAGGCCGCCCGGGCGGTCCGGGTCGCCGCCCACGCACCGTCGACGTCGCCGCTGGTCATCGAGCGGATCGGCTGAACGACCGAGCCGGTCGGAGACTGGTGCGGCCGAAACCGGGCGGCCGGCATGGTGCCGGTCGACACGGAGCGCTATTCTCCCAGGCCAGGGGGACCGAACGGCGGTGACGCCGACGTGAGCAGACAGGGAATCCGACCGTGCTGGTAGCCGCCCCCGATCCCCGGGAGGTCCGCGAGGCGAGCCTCGACGAGTTGTCCCGGCTGGGCCTGCCCCTGCCGCCGGCCCAGTTTCCCCTGGTGTGGGAGCCGGGCGACGAGATCGAACTGCGGCCCACCGGGGAGATCGAGGCGCGTATCGCGGTGTTGCACCTGATCCTGGCCAGGTGCTTCGGGATGCCGGCGCAGACGGCGATGAGCTGGCTGCTCGAATCCCACCTGGTCGACATGGTCACCCCGCCCGAGTGGCAGTTCGTGATGGGCGGCAAGGGCGACCACCGCTCGTTCGTCCTGCACCACGACGCGCTCTTCTCGCTCTCCTGGGTGCTCGGCCTGAGCAAGCAACTCGACCCGACCGTACCGGTGGACGAGCGGCTGGTGGAGCGGATGCCGTACCTCGCCGGCGGGGAGACCTTCGACCAGTGGCGGGCCCGCATCCTGGCCGCTCCCCAGCACCCGGCGGACGCCGCCGCGCTGCTCGACCTGCACTACTGCCTGGACTGGGCGTACCTGGAGGTGGAGAAGTCGGGTCACCGGCTACCCGGCCTGGTGGACGCGAACGCGATCGGCCAGCGCCGGTGGGCGTTGGAGTGGGCGGTGATGCTGCGCGGGCCGTACCACGACGAGCCGCCCGGCTGGGAAGAGGTCGACCTCTCCACCTGAGCTTCCGGGCTGCGCGGTCCCTCACCACCGGGTGGGCCGGTGCGCCGTAGTGCCGTGGGTCGACGGGTCAATGCGTCGTGGCGCTGGGGGTCAGCGGGGGCGCCAGACGGTGAGCCGTACCGACGCGGTCACGGTGACCGGCGCGGGCAGTGCGTCGATCGCGGCGGCGAGTCGTCGCGGGTCGGTGTGCCAGGCACTCGGCCCCATCCCGACCAGGGTGGCCACCTCGGCCCGGTCGAGGGTGAGCCGGGCGGTGTGCACGGCGCTGTGCTCCGACGTGAAGTTCCCGGCGAGGCTTTCCGCGACCCGGTCGGTCTTGGCCGGGTCGACCCGCAGCAGCCCGAGCACGTCGACCAGTTCGGCGAGGTGGGCGTCGGTGGGGGTGACCACCAGCAGCGCCCCGGCCGGGTGGAGCACCCGGTGGAACTCGACGCCGTTACGCGGGGCGAAGACGTTGAGCAGCACGGCGACCGACCGGTCGGCCAGCGGCAGCCGCTGCCAGGTGTCGGCGAGCGCGGCGGCGGCGCGCGGATGGGCGCGGGCGGCGCGGCGCAGCGCCGGCTTGGCGACGTCCAGGGCCAACCCGACGGCGGCCGGCACCGCCGCCAGCACCGCCGCCAGGTGCCACCCGGTGCCCGCCCCGGCATCCACCACCAGCGGGTACGCCCCGAAGCCCGCTCCCGGCCTGTCCGCTCCCGGCCCGTCCGTTGCCGCCTCGGCGAGGGTGGATGCCGCCGCCTCGGCCAGGGTGGACGAGATGAGGTCGTAGTGCCCGGCGGCCAGGAAGTCGGCGCGGGCGGCGACCATCCCGGCGGTGTCCCCGACGTGCGGGGCACGGCCGGTGAGCAGGTTGACGTACCCCTGGCGGGCCAGGTCGAAGCTGTGCCGGCGGGGGCAGCGCAACGCCCGGGTGTCGGTGGCGGCGGCCAGCGGCTCGGCGCAGACCGGACAGCGCAGCCGGGCGACGATCAGCGGATACGTCGCGTCTAGGGGCGACGTCATGTCGTCAGCCTGCGTCGTGCCGTCGCGGTGTGTCGTGTCGTCGGGCTGTGTCGTGTCGTCGTGGGGCGTCGTGTCGTCGGCCTGCCCGGTCGAGTGCGGCGCGTTCACCCGCAGCAGCCTACGGCGCAGGGGAGACATGGCCTCGGAGGTGTCCCGAGAACTCCTGGTCAACTCAACATCGCTGATGTAGTGGTATCCACTCGCGCTGATACCACTACATGAGCGATGTAGTGGGGCTGGCCGTCGTGCGGGGCTGGCCGCGAGCCTGATCGCGGGTGGTCGGGGCACCTGACTAGGGTCTGGGGATGGTCGCAATCCGATACGAGGACATCGTCAAGGTCCCGAAGGCGCTGCTGCACGATCACCTCGACGGCGGCCTGCGGCCGGCGACGGTCGTCGAGTTGGCCGCCGAGGTGGGCCACGAGTTGCCGAGCACCGATCCCGAGGCGCTCGGCAGGTGGTTCGCGGAGGCGGCGCACTCCGGTTCGTTGGAGCGTTACCTGGAGACGTTCGCGCACACCGTCGCCGTCATGCAGACCGCCCCGGCGCTGCGCCGGGTGGCCCGCGAGTGCGCGCTCGACCTGGCCGCCGACGGCGTGGTGTACGCCGAGGTCCGGTTCGCTCCGGAGCAGCACCTGGAGCAGAACCTGACCCTGGACGAGGTGGTCGAGGCGGTCGTCGCCGGTTTCGTCGAGGGCAGCGCGGAGGCCGCCGCCTCGGGCAACCCGATCCGGGTCGGCACCCTGCTCACCGCGATGCGGCACGCCGCCCGCTCGCAGGAGATCGCCGAGTTGGCCGTCCGGCACCGGGACGCCGGGGTGGTGGGGTTCGACATCGCCGGCGCCGAGGCGGGTTTCCCGCCCACCCGGCACCTGGACGCCTTCGAGTACCTCCAGCGGGAGAACTTCCACTTCACGATCCACGCCGGCGAGGCGTTCGGGCTGCCGTCGATCTGGCAGGCGATCCAGTGGTGCGGGGCGGACCGGCTCGGCCACGGGGTGCGGATCGTGGACGACATCACCCCGGGCCCTACGCCGACGCTCGGTCGCCTGGCGGCGTACGTGCGGGACAAGCGGATTCCGTTGGAGCTGTGCCCGTCGTCGAACGTGCAGACCGGGGCGGTGGCGTCGATCGCCGAGCATCCGATCGGGCTGCTGCGGGAGCTGCGGTTCCGGGTGACGGTGAACACCGACAACCGGTTGATGAGCGGCACCTCGATGTCGCGTGAGATGGCGCTGCTGGTGGAGAACTTCGGCTACGGCTGGCAGGAGCTCCAGTGGTTCACCGTCAACGCGATGAAGAGCGCCTTCATCCCGTTCGACGAGCGGCTGGCGATCATCGACGAGGTGATCAAGCCGGCGTACGCGAAGCTGATCGGCTGAATCACCGGGGCGGGTGGCCGGCGACCAGGTCGGCCACCCGACGCAGGATCTCCCGGGCGTGGGCCGCCTCGGCACCGAGGCCGGTCTGCCGGCGCAGCACCGCCGGTTCGGCGCGCAGCAGTGCCACCCCGCGTCGGATCAGCACCTTCGGGGCCTTGCGCTGCTCGGCCAGGTCCCGGGCCAGCCGGCGGACGAAGGTCGCCCCGCGCGGTCGACGCAGTGCGTACGCCCCGGCGAGTAGCCCTCGTCGACGGCATTCCTCGACGATCTCGGCGGCGAAAATCCCTTCGGCGATGAAGAGTGGCGATCCGGTCACCTCGAATGGCCGGGTGGCCACTTGTCGATCCGCACCGATCGCATAGACGGGTACGTCGGCCCGGCCCTGCCGGGCCAGTCGGGCAATTGTCTCCACGGCCGTTCCCGCGTCCCACGACTCGGGCGCGTCCCAGTCGACCAGTCCGTTCTGTCGCGGCAACGTAGGGTCATCACCGTTCTTGTAGAAGTCGTCCAGGCAGAGCACGGGAAGGCCGGTTCGATGGGCTATGTACGACTTTCCGGACCCGGACGGGCCGGCGAGCAGGACGACGCGATGGCGATATTCCATTACTTTGAGTGACTCCGGCCAGACGGATAGCGATCAAATTGCATCAACATCTCATCACACCTCCGGCGACCGACAACCTGGGCTTTCTCTTTCAGGGGAGCCGTGATGGAATCTCGGAGGTCCGACCCGCCGGGTCGGTTGCTGGGCGTTGCCCGTGGCAACGCGGAGGCGCTGTAATCGCGAGGGCGGTGACGTGAGCAAACGGCCAACGACGGCGGGCTCCTTCCTGTCGCGTCTGCGTCGGCCGGCCGGCCGGCTCCGCGACATGCCGATCTGGTCCAAGCTCGGCCTGATCATGATCGTGCCGACCATCGCCACGGTCGTCGTGGGCACCAGCGGGCTGGTGGACCACCTGCAGACGCTCAACAACGCCAACCGGGCCGGTGACCTGGCCAACCTGGTGGGTTACTCGGGTGACCTCGTCAACACCCTCCAGGACGAGCGCACCAACGCCGTCCTGCTGCTCGGCTCGCCCAAGGGGCAGTCCCGCGCGCAGTACCAGGAGGCCTACAACCGGGTCAACCAGCGGGTCGATCAGTCCAAGGTGCCCTACTCGCAGCAGCGCGCCGAGATCGAGGGCCTGCCGGCGACCCTGGAGACGCAGCTCGACCGGATCGACACCGACCTGACGGAGATGCCCGGCGTCCGGAGTCAGGTCTACAACGGCAAGCTCCGACTCAGCGAGGCGGTCAGCCGGTACACCGGTCTGATCAACAACCTGATCACCATCCGTGACTCGGCCACCCAGCTCGCCGGTGACAACGACCTCAGCGACCAGATGCGGGCCGCCGCCGCGATGGCCCGCGCCAAGGAGTACGCCTCGGTCCGCCGGATCGCGGTGCACCAGGTGCTGCTCCAGAAGGCGTACACCCCGGCCCTGCGTGAGCTGTACATCTCCAGCAACACCGGTGAGCAGCAGGCCCTGCAGAGTTTCCAGGCGGTGGCCACCCGCGCCGAACGCGAGTTCCAGGACCAGAGCGTCTCGGGCTCCGACCGCCGTCAGGCCGACATCTACGCCGGCCAGGTCAGCGCGCTGAACAGCGACAGGTTGGACGGCCTCACCTTCACCACCGACCAGTGGGACGCGGCCATGGTCGCGTACGCCCAGCTCAACCGGGCCGTGGAGGTGCGCCTCGACGGCGACGTCGTCGCCAAGGCCGACGAGCTGCGCTCCGACGTCCAGCGTCAGGTCTTCCTGGAGACCGGCCTGCTGCTCAGCATGCTGCTGTTGGCGATCCTCTTCGCCTACCTGGTCGCCCGGTCGATGGCCCGGTCCCTGCGTGACCTGCGCCAGGGTGCCCTGTCCATCGCCCAGTTCGGCCTGCCGCAGGCGGTGGCCCGGCTGCGTGACCCGCAGTTCACCGGCCAACAGTCCCCGGCGCAGTTGGCCAACCAGATCGCCGAGCCGCTGCCGGTCCGCAGCAGGGACGAGTTCGGCCAGGTGACCGAGGCGTTCAACGCCGTCCACCTGGAAGCCGTCCGTACCGCCGCCGAGCAGGCCGCGCTCCGCTCCTCGGTCGCGACGATGTTCGTCAACCTCGCCCGCCGGTCGCAGATCCTGGTCGACCGGCTGATCGGCCACCTCGACCGGCTGGAGCGCGGCGAGGAGGATCCGGACCGGCTGGCCGAGCTGTTCCAGCTCGACCACCTGGCCACCCGGATGCGCCGTAACGACGAGAACCTGCTGGTCCTCGCCGGTGCAGACTCCACCCGGGTGCAGCGTGAGCCGGCCGCCCTGATCGATGTGCTGCGCGCCGCGCAGTCCGAGGTCGAGCACTACACCCGGATCGAGTTCGGGATCATCGACCGGGACATCGAGGTCTCCGCGCACGCGGTCAACGACATGGTCCACCTGGTCGCCGAGCTGTTCGACAACGCGACCGCGTTCTCCCCGCCGGACTCCCAGGTGATGGTCGAGGCCCGCCGGATCGGCGAGCGTGCTTCGCTCTACGTCGAGGACCGGGGCATCGGCATCAGCCCCGAGCAACTGGCCGACCTCAACGAGCGGCTGGCCACCCCACCCCAGGTGGACGTGGCGGTCTCCCGGATGATGGGCCTGGTCGTGGTCGCCCGGTTGGCGTCCCGGCACGGCGTCAAGGTCGAGCTGCGTCCGGGCACCGACCGGGGCACCGTGGCCGAGGTCGTCCTGCCCACCTCGGTGCTGGTCCCCCGCGCCCTCACCGGCCGGGCCCCGGGCACCCCCGGCCTGCCTGGCGCCGGCCCGCAATTCGGTGGTACCGGCTCGGCCCCGGCCTTCGGTGGCCCCGGCTCGACCCCCGCCTTCGGTGGTGCCGGCTCGGCCCCTGCCTTCGGTGGATCGAGCGCCTCCCAAGCCTTCGGTGCACTTCCCGCGATCGGTAACGGCCAGCCGCCGGCCCCCCGCCAGGGTGAGTCCGGAAACCAGGTCACCTTCGGGGGCCGACCCCTGGAGCCGGCGCCGCGCAACGGCTCCGGTGCTCCCGTCAACGGTGGCCGCGGGATGCCCGCCTGGTCGGACCTCACCGGTGCCGGCGGGGTCAACGGCGCGGACGGCTTCACCCCGCGGACCACGAACGGTCAGGCGATCGACCCGCTGCCCCAGCGGCGGAGCAGTGACGACCCGGACAGCACCGGTCAGCAGCCGACCATCCCGCGTCAGCTGCCGAGCAGCCCGGAGGCCCGGCCGTACAGCTCCCCGCCGGTCCCGCCGGTGTCGGCACCACCGCTGCCGCCCTCGTACCCGGCCGCTCCGGTCTCCGGTCAGCCGGTCTCCGGCTACCCGTTGTCCAGCCGACCGGTCTCCGGTCAGCCCGTCTCGGGTCAGCCGGTCTCCGGCTACCCGGGCTCCGGTTACCCGGTGTCGGGTCAGCCCGCCCCGGGCTACCCGGTGTCGGCGTCCCCGTATGCCGGTCAGCCGGGCCCGGCCGCTCCGGTCTCCGGGTCGCCCAGCGCTCCGCTGCCGTCCCGGCCCACCTCGGGCGGGGCCGCGCCGGGTGCCGCCGCACCGCCGGCCTGGCCGCCGGTGGCCAATCCCGAGCGGGACACGGCCACCCCGCCGGTCCCCGAGCGGCTCGCCGCCGCCCTGGACATGACCACCGAGCTGCCCCGGGTGCCGCGTAACGAGACGGCAGCGCCGGCACCTCGACAGCCCACACCACCGCCGGTGCGGGCCGGGCACGCGTCGTCGGCGGGCCAGCGACCTCCGGTCCCACAACAGGCACCCCAGCAGCGGTACGCGGACGAGACGATGGAGCTGCCGATCTTCCGGGAGCTCGAGTCGGCCTGGTTCCGCACCCGCAAGCCGGGCCCGGACGAGGCCACCGTTGCCAGGCAGCCGGTGGCCAACGGCACCGTGACCGCGCAGTCCACCGTCGACACCGCTGGTCATGCCCTCCAGTACCCCGCACCAGGGACGACAGGTAGCGCACCGATGGCAGAGACCGCGCCGGCCGGTGGCGTGCCGCGTGACAACGGGCCGACAGTGAACGGGGATCTGCCCGGTCGGGGCGACAGCCCGGTGACCCGTCGCCCCACCCCGCAGCCCGCCAGCTGGCAGACCGCCGCCGACGACGGTTGGCGGGCCGCGGTGGCCGCGACCGAGGCACCGGTGGCCGGGACGACCCAGACCGGCCTGCCGAAGCGGACGCCGATGGCCCAGCTCGTGCCGGGGGCGATCGAGAAGCCGACCACGTCGGTGCAGCGGCGTACGCCGGAGGCGGTCCGGGGTCTGTTGTCGGCCTACCATCGAGGTGTGCAACGTGGCCGGACCACCTCGGACAACCCCGCCAACCCGGACGCCACTCCGGGCGGGCAGCAATCCTCGCCGTCCGGCTCCGGCCGGGCGGGTAGGAGCGGGCAGAAGGAGCAAGAAGGATGACAAGTACGCAGGATCTTGGTTGGCTGTTGGCCAACTTCGCCGACCGGGTGCCGGGTGTCGCACACGCGGTAGCCGTTTCCGCCGACGGCCTGCTCCTCGCTTCGTCGCGCGACCTGCCCCGGGATCGGGCCGACCAGTTGGCGGCGATCGCGTCCGGCCTGGTCAGCCTGACCCAGGGCGCGGCCCGCTGCTTCGAGGGCGGTGCGGTGCTGCAGACCGTCGTCGAGATGGACAACGGCTTCCTGTTCCTGATGTCCATCTCGGACGGGTCGTCGTTCGCCGTACTGGCCGCCCGCAGCTGTGACGTGGGTCAGGTCGGCTACGAGATGGCGTTGCTCGTGGACCGGGTGGGTGACGCGCTCACCCCGCAGGCCCGTACGGCTGTCGGGATGATGGGCTGACCGGGCTGGCCAGCTGGTCGGTACGGGACGAGGACAACAACGACGGGTTCCACCGGGTGAGAGCCGGTGCCGGGTGCGAGGGAGGTGAGCGGCTACATGATCGATCGTGACGAACCGACAGGGGCGTTGGTCCGTCCGTACGCCGTGACCCGCGGTCGTACCCGTCCCCGGCTCGACATCGCCCTGGAGGCGCTCGTCGAGACGACGGTGCGCGGTCGCGCTGCTGCCGGTGGCAACGGCGGTCAGGGCCGGGAGCACCAGTACATCGCCGCGCTGTGTGACGGACGAGTGCAGTCGCTGGCCGAGATCGCGGCCCGGATGCAGCTACCGCTCGGTGTGGCCCGGGTGCTCATCGCCGACATGGCGACGGACGGCCTGGTCGCGGTCCACGAGCCGACCATCTTGGACGACTCGGACGACGCGGTGGGCACTGAACTGCTGGAGAGGGTGCTGAGTGGACTTCGCAGGCTCTGACATGTCGCAGCGGCCGCCTGCCCCGAACGGGCGCGTGACGTCGGCGAAGATCGTTATCGCCGGTGGGTTCGGCGTCGGCAAGACGACGCTGGTCGGCTCGGTCTCGGAGATCACACCGCTGACCACCGAGGCCATCATGACCTCCGCCGGCGTGGGCGTCGACGACACCCGGCAGGTGCCGGGCAAGACGACGACCACGGTGGCGATGGACTTCGGCCGTATCTCGATCGATCGGGATCTGATCCTGTACCTGTTCGGTACGCCCGGTCAGACACGGTTCTGGTTCATGTGGGACGAGCTGGTCCGGGGTGCCATCGGCGCCGTGGTCCTGGTCGACACCCGCCGGTTGGCCGACTGCTTCGCGGCGATCGACTTCTTCGAGCACCGGCGGCTGCCGTACCTGGTGGCCATCAACTGCTTCGACGGGATGCAGTACCACGACCCGCAGGACGTCCGGGACGCGCTGGCGATCTCGACCGACGTACCGGTGGTCGCCTGTGACGCCCGTAACCGGGAGTCGACCAAGCATGTGCTGATCTCGCTGGTCGAGTACGTGCTGACCATGCGTCGTTCGCGCGCGGTCGCCCCGGCCTGATCGACTTCGACGCGCCCGGTGGCGGCTCCGGCCGTGACCGGGCGCGTCTGCGCGTCAGGCCTGTGGACCACCGGGCGCGTCGGAGATCGCCGTCGACAAGTGAGTACGGCGGAGCTGTCCGGGTCTGCTACCGGATGCGGGTGGCCCGGGTGGGCGCGCGTCAGCCGAAAGGCCGGACGCACCGCGTGGGTACGCCCGGCCAGCCGTCAGGTTCGTCAGGACCGGTAGCCGGCAGAGCGGAACTCGTACTCCCGGTCGTCTTCCCGTTCGGTCGGATCCCGGCTGAAGTCCCAGCCACCGGCCGCTTCACGCCCCGGCCGGCCACCGACCGCGAAACCACCGATCTCCTGCCCACGACGCCAACCACGGAAGTAGCCGGTGGTGTTCTCGGCGAGGCTCGCGGCGTCCCGGACGATCCGCAGCGGACGCTCCTCGCGCAGCGGCGAACCGGGGACCAGGTTGGCCTTGGGGACCCGCTTGGGTAGCCCGGCCGAGGTCTCCGCACCGACGGCAGGCTGGGCGACCTTCTCGGCGGCCTGCCAACCGGTGTCCGCGGTGGACGACCATTGCAGGTCGCTCTCGTCGCCGTGCCCGACGAACCACGCCGACTTGGCCTGCGCGAAGATCAGCAGGTCACCGTCGCCCTCGTCGGAAACCGGCGGCGGCCGGTGCTCCATCGGCGGGGGACGGCGCTCGACCGGTTCCGGCCGACGGTCAAGGCCCGCCCGCTCGCTACGGGTCGACCGCTCGACCCGTTCGGGACGGTCGAGGAGCTCCGGCCTTTCGTCCCGATCGAGCCGATCGGGACGGTCGAGTCGGCTGGCCCGCTCGGAGCGCTCGGCCCGTTCGGGACGGTCGAGGCGCGCGGGACGGTCGGCCCGGGCGGGGCGGTCCAGATGTTCCGGACGGTCGAGGCGTTCCGGACGGTCGAGGCGTTCCGGACGGTCGGCCCGGGTGGATCGGCCGGGACGGCCGGCTTCCTCCCGGTCCACCAACCGCAGCGGCGGGGTGTCCAGGTGCGGATCGACTGCGGCGTCCAGCGCGCCCCGCAACGCCCGATCGGCAAGCGGCGGCGGCTCCACCAACCGCAGCATCGGCGGCTCCTGGGGCAGGTCGTCGGCGAGCCATGGCGGGGTGACCCGACGCCCGGCACCCGGGTCGGCGGGAGCGTCAGTCGCTCGACCGGCCCGCTCACCGTAGGCCGGGACCACCGGGTTGTTGGCCGAACTGTTGGCTGGGTCCTCGGGGTTGTTGACCAGCGGCCAGTTCGCCCGCGATCCCGGCGGGGCGACGGGCTCCGGCTCGGGGCGGGAAACTGGCACCGGGACGTTGAGATCGGTCGCGCTGAATCCACCGGTGGGCGTCGAGAGCGCACCCGTGGTCTTCGGTCGCGGCGGGATCACGGTGCGCTGCCGCTCGGCACGGGCGTTGTTGATCGCGGCGGTGGTCAGCGTCGGCCGGAACGGCTCACCGGCCTCGGCGGGCGGCACGTTGCCGCGTTGCGCCGGGGCGATCGGGGTGATGCCCGGAGGAGGCGGTGGCGGGGCCGAGACCGGCCGGTTGGTCGGGGCGTCCACCCCGCGCCGGATCGGTGGGATCATCGTCGTCGGGGCGTCCGACCCGTGCCGGACCGGCGTCCTCGGATCGGTACGCGCCGGCGGCACCGAGCTCGGCAGGGTGGACACGGCAGCCGGGGTCACCGGCTGGGGGGCCACCGGCGGCGGGGTGATCGGGGCGGGGGCCACCGGCGGCGGGCCGAGCGGTCGGGGTGCGGCCGGGGTCGCCCCACCGGGGACCGGCTCGGGGCGGCTACGACGACCGGTCGGGACCGGCGGCGCCGGCTCGGCGGACCGAACCGGACGTAGGCCGGTGCCGGTGCCGCTGATGCCGGTCAGCTCGCCGACCTGCTCGCCCCGGCGGGCGGCAGCCCGACGGCCCGGCATCGGGCTCGGAGCGCTGACCCGGGTGCTGAGTGCACTCACCAGCGCCTCGCAGCCGGCGTCGCAGGCGCGTACCGCGGCGACCGACTGTCGGACGGTCTCGGCGACGGCGGAGGTGAGCGCCCGGTTGACGGTGGCCCGGCGCGGAGTCTCGGAGATGGCCACCCGCAGCGCGGTGACCGCCGCCTCGATCTCCCCGGCCTCGGCGACCCCGTCGGCGGTGAGGTGCGCGATGACCGCCTCGGCGGCCACCGACAGGTCACGGCCCCGCGCCGACGTGCCGCCGAGCATGTTCGGCTCGGGTAGCGCGTCGAGGACGGCCAAGGCCACCGGCTCGGCCGGATCCGGGTATGCCCGCAGGGCGGCCGGGTAGAGCTCGCGGAGCACCTCACGCAGTGCCACGGCGGCGGAGTGCCGACCACTGGACAGGGCGGCGTGTGCCGCGAGGACCTGCTTGAAGCCGGCCAGGTCCCGGGAAGCCGGCAGGGTGACCGCGGAGAGTGCGCCGGCCTGGAGGGCACGGGCCAGACCCACCGCCCGCCGTTCGGCCGGCGCGGACTGCATCTCCTCCAGGGAGTCGTCGTCGGCGAACCGCTCGGCGAAGTCGTCGACCGAGTCGTCGTCGGCGATCGCCAGTGGACGGCCGGCTGCGCTCAGCAGCGAGGTGACCGCGTGGTCGTCGCTGTCGGCGGCGATCGCCACACCACTCGGCCCGCCCGACCGCTCCACGAGCAGCGAGACCAGCTGGGCATAACCCGCCGCGTCGTCACCGATCTCGTAGACATGCAGCAGACGGCCTGCGTCGTCGACCACGGCGGACGTCAGCGTCGATCCGGCCGAGGCCGGTCGGTCGGCCGGATCTGCCGAAGCCAGACCGCAGTACACGCGCACGAGCGCCACGGCGTCGTCCTCCTCCCGGGACACAGGTCTATTCTCTGCCAGCCACTGATGGTCCCCGCTCGGAGTCAGTCGCGCCAGTCCACGACGGCAGAGATCTTGCCGACAATGGTGCGCCAACCCAAGCTTGCGGTCTGGGCCCCGATCTTCTTCAACCGCCTACGGCCGAGAAAACCACCGACTCCGCCGTTGACAGATGCACGCAGCGCCTCGTCGAGGTCGTCCAGGCTGGAGCCGGCCGAGAGCATGTCCAGCACGGCTGGTAGCCGCAGCGCGTACGACAGGTCACGGGCCACCTCGCCAGCCTCGATCAGGAGGGTCGGGTCCCACGTGTCGTGCCCGCCGCGCAGGTTCTCCACGACCAGGTCGAGCTCGTAGGTGTCCTCGTCGCGCGGAGCGATGTCGGCCGGTGTGACCCGTTCGGACAATTCATTCCAACCGTCCAGCTGGGACAGGTCGTTGGGGGCACCCGACCGGATGAAACTGACGAGCGACTCGGGCGTCTTGAACAGCAGCAGCCGGCCCTTGTGGCTCAGGAAGACCGGCACCTCCTCCTCGTCGCCGTCGCCGTCGGCGTCCGCATCCGCATCCGCGTCGTCGTCGGTGTCGGCATCGTCGGTGTCGGTGCCGTCCTTCCCGCCTGCACGCTTGCCGTCGCCCGCGTCCTTCCGGTCGTCCTCGGCCTCAGCCTCGTCCTCGGCCGACAGGGCGGCGAACTCCTCGTCGAGGATCACCACCTCCTCGTCGTCCTCGGCCTCGACGACCTGACGTCGGGCCAGGAAGGGGTCGTCCTCGTCGCGTTCGGCGACGTCCGTCGGGGTCAGCTCGCGCGCCGCCCGGTACGCCCGAAGCGTGAAACCGGTGCCGGCGGGCAGGGCGATCTCGACCGGATCGATGCTCAGCTCTTCCCAGAGCGAGCGGTCGGCCGGGCCGGGCTCCACGTCGGGCCCGGTCGGCCCGTCGGTGTCGCCGAGCTCGGGTTCGTCGGCGTCGGGCCGTTGGGGCGACTGGCGGGCCACGCTGACCTCCGTGTGCGTCGGGTTGCCCACTCGGCGACGTGCCGCCGCCAAGTGACTCTGGGCACATACCCTAATGGGCGTCCCGGCGTGTGCCGACCCCGCACCCCGGCGGCGCTCGGAACCCGTACCCCGAAGATGGTCGAAGTCTGCGCCCCGACGGCGGCGGACCTCCGGGACCGGAGCTGCCCCGGGCGGCCGGAGCTGCCCCGGGCGGCCGGAGCCGCGCGGGCGTCGGGGCCCTGCGATCGCTGGCGGTTCGGGCGGTTGACAAGTAGCGTACCTACGTATGAAGGCTCAGGCGCTGCACGGCCACCTCGACGCCCTGCTGCTGGCCGTGCTGGAGCAGGGCGAACTGCACGGCTACGCCGTCATCGAGGCGCTGCGCGCCCGCAGCGACGGCCAGCTCGATCTGCCGACCGGCACCATCTATCCGGCGTTGCGCCGGCTGGAGCGGGCCGGGCACGTGGCCAGTTCCTGGAGCACCGTCAACGGCCGGGAGCGGCGGACGTACCGGCTCACCGACTCAGGGCGGGCGTCCCTGGCCGGCGAGCGGGCCGGCTGGCGCGAGTTCAGTGTCACCGTCGGCCGGTTCCTCGACCCCGCCGGCCCACCCGCCGCGCCGGCCTGATCCCACCGGGACCGGTTCTCCGCCGGCCACCCGCACGTCGGGACCGGCTTTTCGCGCCCCGGGACGTGGGCGGCCACGGGGTCGGTGAAGTGGCGCCGTCAGCGGGCGGCGACCAGCCAGGAGCGACCGGCCCGGAACAGGGCGAAGTGGGCGGCGCCGGCCAGCAGCGCACCGACGATCATCGGCGGCCAGGTCAGGGCGGCGTCCCACAGCTCGACCGACCAGGCGAAGAGCGCCATCCCGGCGACCGCGCCGAGCGCCAGCGTGCCGACCAGCCCCCACCCGAGCAGCCGACCCGCCGACGTGGTGGCCGACCCCCGCCGGGCCGCCCAGCGACCGCCCAGCAGGGCCGCCAGTGCCAGCCCGGCCACGGCCAGCCAGATTCCGTTCATCGAACCGGCGAGCAGCTGATAGCCGGCCGGTGGGGGCGGTCCACCGCTCCAACTCGATCCCCGCCAGGTCAGGTCGCCGCCGACCGTCAGCACCACGGCGATCAGCAGCGCCCGCCGGGACAGCCCGCGCAGCGCCCCGGCCGCCAGCTCCTCCTGGTATGCCGGAGCCAGCTCGGCCGGTGCGCCGAAGTCGGCCACCGCCCGACGTTCGGCCTCCGGTGCCGGCAGTCCCCCGTCCCGGTACGCCTCGGTGGCGTCGTCCAGGGCCCCCCGTGCCTCACGGATCAGTTCGTCCTTCAGCCGCGCCGGGCCGTGCAGCCGGGACGCCAGATCCCGCAACCGCTCGTCGATTCCCACCTCGTCGCAGGCATGCATGGCACCACCCTGCCACGACAGCTGTCGCCGCGCGTCGGGGAGATTCCCGGACCCGCGTTCCGGACGCCGATCCGGGTACGGGACGCCGACCGGCCCGGGACGTCGGGCCGGGCCCCGGTGTTCATTCAGGGCGTCAGGGCCAGGTATCCGCGTTCGGCGGCCTCCTGCAGCAGCCACTGGTCCCGGTACCAGCCCGGGGCGGCGACCAGGTCGGTGTGCCGCCCGCGCTGGGCCACCCGGCCGGCGACCAGCACCACGACCTCGTCGAAACCGGCCAGGCCACTGAGCCGGTGGCTGATCAGCAGCACCGAGCGCCCGGCAGGGGTGGCCGCCAGCACCCCGGCGAGCACCGCGTCGGCGGCGACCGGGTCGAGGCCCTCGGTCGGTTCGTCGAGCACCAGCACACCGGGGGCGGCGAGCAGGGCCCGGGCCAGGGCGAGCCGCTGCCGCTGCCCACCGGAGAGCTGACCGCCCTCCTCACCGACCAGGGTGTCCCAACCGTCCGGCTGGGCGCGTACCCAGTCGAGCAGACCGGCGGTGCGGGTCGCGTCGGCCAGTTCCGCCTCGTCCGCGTCCGGCCGGCCGAGCAGCAGGTTCTCCCGCACCGAGGCGTGGAAGACGTACGCCTCGGCGAGCAGTCCGCCGATCTCCCGGGGCAGCTCCTCGGCCGGGTACGTCGACACGTCCCGGCCGGCCAGGGTGACCCGGCCGGCGTCGGGTCGTACCGCTCCGGTCAGCACGGCGGCCAGCGTGCTCTTGCCGGCGCCGCTCGGCCCGACGATCGCGATCCGACGGCCGGCGGGCAGGTCGAGGCCGATCCCGTCCAAGGCGGGCGCGGCACCTTCCCGGTACCGGACGACGACCCCGTCGAACCGCACGTCGTGCGCGGCCGCCCCCGGCCGCCCCACCGTGCCACCCGCCGCCCCACCGACGACCGGGCCATCACGCACCGGCCCGTCGTGCACCGGCCCGTCGGACACCGGCCCGTCGGACACCGCGGCACCGGGCACCGCCGGGCCGTCGAGCAGGCTGGCGACCCGGGCCAGGCCGGCGCGGAGCTGGGTGCGCTGTCGGGCCGCGCCGACCAGCGCCAACGCGATCTCCACAGCGGCCAGGGCACCGACGGCGAGCACGCCCACCAGTACCCCGTCCACCCCGGAGCGCAGTGCGGTCAGCACCACCCCGGCGGCGGTCGCCCCGGCCACCAGCACCCCCGCCGCGTCCACCGCGAATCCGGTCGCGGCGAGCCGGCGCTCCAGTCGGGCCAGCCGGTCGGCGCGGCTCGTCGCGGCCCGCAGCGCCTGGTCGGTGGCCCCGAAGGCAGCCAGGTCGGCGGCACCGTGGGTGAGGTCGACGGCGTCGCTGGCGAGCGCCCCGCGCAGCGGCGCCACCTCGTCGGCGGCCCGCCGGGTCAGTGCGGTGGCCAGCACCGGCAGCGCCACCCCGGCGACCAGGAGGCCGACCGCGAGCACCCCGGCCGAGGGCGGCGAGACCAGGGCGGCCCCACCGACGGCCAGCACCCCGACCAGCGCAGCCGCCGCCCCGGGTACGAGGACCCGGAGCAGCAGATCCTGTACCGCCTCCACGTCGGAGACCAGCCGACTCAGGGCGTCCCCGGTGCGGTGGCCGGCGGAACCGGGTCGGGTGGCGAGAGTGGCGAAGACTCTGGCCCGGACGTCGGTGATCATGCGGAGTACGGCGTCGTGGCCGGCGAGTCGTTCGGTGTAACGCAGCACGCCCCGGCTGATGGCCAGTGCCCGGACGGCGACGATGGCGACGGTGAGCCGGTCCAGCGGCGGCTGGCCGGCGGCGCTCATCAGCAGCCAGGTGGCGGTGGCCATCAGGGCCAGCCCGGCGAACTCGGTGGCCGAGGCGAGCAGCCCGGCCCCGAGCAGCCGACCCAGGTACGGCCGGGCCAGCCGCAGCACCACCCGCTCGGGTCGAACGGCGGGAACGGGACCGGTGGTCATCGACTGGCCTCCCCGGCCGGGCTCGGGGTCAGTTCGGTCACCCGGCCGGCGGCGACGTGCAGCACCCGGTCGGCGTCCGCCAACAGCGCCGGCCGGTGCGCCACCAGCAGGGCGGTACGGCCGGCCACCAGCCGCCGGGTGGCGTCCAGGACTGTCGTCTCGCTCGCCGTGTCCAGCCGGGCGGTCGGCTCGTCCAGCAGCACCAGCGGGGCGTCCCGGAGGAACGCTCGGGCCAGCGCGACGCGCTGCCGTTGACCGCTGGACAGCCCGTGGCTGCGTTCGCCGAGCAGGGTGTCCAGCCCGTCGGGCAGGGCCGTCACGACCTCGTCCAGCGCGGCGTCGGCGACCGCGTCGGCCAGGGCGGCGTCCGGGGTGTCGGGGGCACCGAGCCGGATGTTGTCGGCCAACGTGGCGGCGAACAGGTGGGCCCGCTGCGGCACCCAGGCGATCCGCCGACGCCAGTCGTCCAGGTCGACGTCGGCCAGGTCGACCCCGTCGACGGTGATCCGGCCGGCGGTCGGGGTGACGAAGCCGAGCAGCAGGCCGAGCAGGGTGCTCTTGCCGGCGCCGCTCGGCCCGACGACGGCGATCCGCTCGCCGGGTCGGACGGTGAGCGTGACGTCCCGCAGGGCGGTGGTCCGCTCGTATGCGACGGTGACGTCGTAGAACCGGATCTCGCCGCCCCCCGACGGTGCCGGACGGACCGCGGCCACCGGACGAGCGGCCATCGGACCAGCGGCCACCGGACCGGCGGCGGCGGCCGGACCGGCGGGTACGGCGGAGACGGTCAGCGCCTCGTCCAGCGCGGTGAGCCCCTCCATGCTGGCGTGGAACCGGCTACCGGCCGCCCGCAACGGCAGGTACGCCTCCGGGGTGAGCAGCAGCACCAGCAGCGCGGTGGCCAGGGTGATCCCGCCGTCCAGCAGCCGGATGCCGACCGGCACCGCGACCAGCGCCACCGACAGGGTGGCGACCAGCTCCAGCACCAGCGCGGAGAGGAAGGCGATCCGCAGGGTCTTCATGGTGGCGACCCGGTGCCCGTCGGCCATCCGGCGGACCACCTCGGTCTGCGCCCGGGCCCGACCGAACGCGCGCAGGGTGGGCAGCCCGGCGACCATGTCGAGGAAGTGCCCGCCGAGCATCGACAGCCGACGCCACTGCCGTTCGGTGGCGGCCTGGGCCTGCCAGCCGAGCAGCGCGCCGAAGACCGGGATCAGCGGGATGGTGAGCACGATGATCAGGGCCGAGCTCCAGTCGGCGAAGACCAGCCGGGCCAGCACGGCGGCCGGCACGGTGACGCTGAGCACGAGTTGGGGGAGGTAGCCGGTGAAGTAGGCGTCCAGCGCGTCGAGGCCGCGCCCGGTGAGGGTGGCGAGCTGCCCGGCCCGCTGACCGGCGACCCAGCCGGGCCCGTGCCGGCCGACGGCGGCGAGCAGATCGGCGCGGAGCGTCGCCTTCACTGTGGCGGCGGCCCGCGCGGCGACGGTGCCCTGCCCCCAGGAGACCACGGCCCGCGCACCGACGGCGGTGACGAAGCCGGCCAGCGCGACGGTGTCCAGCCGGCCGTGGATGGCGGTGGCGAGCACCGTGGCCAGGGCGGTGGCCTGCGCGACGACAAGCAGCGCGGTGAGTCCGCCGAGGGCGGCGAGCACGGCGAGGTCGCGCCGGGCCGCGGGAACCCGGCGCAGCAGACGCGGGTCGAAGGGACGGCGGTTCACCAGTACACCGGTCCCCTGCCGTCGGTCCGTCCCCGGAACACCCACCAGCACATTGCCTGGAAGCCTAGTAGGGCCGGCAGCAGGGGCAGCGTCAGCCAGCCCAGCAGCCGCAGCGTCGGCCCGCTGGCCGCCGCGTCGGCGACGTCCACCGTGGCCGCGGGGTCGACCGTGGAGACCAGCACGGCCGGCCAGAGCGCCGCGCCGACCAGGGCCACCGGTAGCGCGAGCGCCGCGCCGGTGGCGGCCAGGGCCACCCCGGGACGACCCCGACCGAGCGCCGCACGGGCCGCCAGCAGCGCCCCGACCAGCAGTACCACAAGCAGTACGGCGGGCAGCGGCTGGCGGGTCGCCGCGCGTACCCGCTCGGAGAGCAGGCCGAGCGCGGTGGCGGTGGCGACCGCGGCGAGTGCCCCGACGACCAACCGGCGGGCCAGCCGGGCGGTGGCCGGCGCGTCGGCGGCCGGCAGTCGCAGGGTGAGGAAGGTCGCACCGTGCGCCGCGACCAGGGTGAGCAGGGCGAGCCCGGTGGCGGCGACGAACGGGGTCGCCAGGTGGGTCTGCCCGGCGACGCGACCGTCGGTGTGGATCGGCAGGCCCTGGAGCAGCCCGGCGAGCAGCGCGCCCCAGCCGAACGCGGCCAGCGCGCTGCCGGCCACGATCACCCGGTCCCACCCCCGGCGGGCGGCCGGTCCGGTGGGGCGGCTGCGCAGCTGCACCCCGGCGGTGACCAGGATCACCCCGACCAACGCCCCGGCCACGGCGGGGTAGTGGCCGGAGAGGAGTTCCCCTTCCAGGGTGGGGAAGGCGCCGAAGAGAATGCCGACGGCGGCCACCAGCCAGACCTCGTTGCCGAGGAAGAACGGGCCGAGCGCGGTGAGCCCGGCACGGCGGGCGGCCGGGGTGTCGTGCCGGGCGAGCAGCAGGCCCACCCCGTAGTCCAGGCCGCCGAGGACGAGGTAGCCGGCGAAGAAGAGGCCGAGCAGGGCGAACCAGACGAGTGCCATCGGGGGTCCTCTCAGGCGAAGGCGGGGGTGGGCCGGGGCTCGTCCCCGAGGACGCCGGGCGGACGACCGAGCGCCGGATCGGTGGCGCCCCGGGCGGCGTGCCGGGCGAGCAGCGTCCAGTTGGCGACGGTGAGCGCGCCGAGCAGCAGGCTGAAGCCGATCAGCGAGGCGAGCATCAGGCCCGGGTCGACGTCGGAGACGGCCCGGCCCGTGGGGAGCAGCCCGTACGCGGCCCAGGGCTGCCGGCCGACCTCCCGGGCGAGCCAGCCGAGGATCACCGCGACGAAGGGCAGCGGCAGGGCGAGCAGGGTCAGCCAGAGCGGGAAACGCAGCCGGATCACCAGGTCCCGCCAGAGCAGCGGCAGCAGCAGCCAGACGCAGCCCAGGGTGAAGCCGATCAGGATCATGAAGCCGAGCCCGACGCTGGACAGCGCCGGTGGGGTGTAGTCACCCGGGCCGAACCGGCTGGTCCACTCGGCGACCGCGGCGTCGGCGGTCGGGCCGCCGCCGAACTTGGTGGGTTGGAACTCGCCGACCGGCCCGAACTGGGCGAAGCCGAAACCCTGCACCAGGCTGACCGCCAGGGCCGCGGTCACCAGCCCGATCCGCAGCGAGGTGCGGTGCAGGGCGAAGTCGGTGGTACGCCGCAGCAGGTGCCAGGCGCTGACCGAGGCCATCAGCATGCCCCCGGTGAGCAGGCCGGCGGCGAGCACGTGGCCGAGGGCCATCCCCAGGGTCGGATTGGTGAGCAGCGCCCCGAAGTCGGTGAGCTGGGCGACGCCGTCGCGTACCTGGTAGCCGACCGGGTGCTGGAGCCAGGCGTTCGCCACCATGATCCAGAAAGCGGAGGCGTACGCGGTGAGCGCGACTCCCCAGAGCAGCGCCAGGTGCACCCCCCGACGCAACCGGTGCCAGCCGAAGATCCACATGCCGAGGAATGTGGATTCCAGGAAGAACGCCACGAGCGTCTCGATCGCCAACGGGGCCCCGAAGACGTTGCCGACGTAGCGCGACAGCCCGCTCCAGTTCAGCCCGAACTGGAACTCCATGACGATGCCGCTGGCGATGCCGAGCACGTAGTTGATCACGTAGAGCTGGCCCCAGAAGCGGGTCAGCCGTTCCCACTTCGGGTTCCCGGTGAGGAACCACGTGGTCTGCATGCCGACCAGCAGGGTGACCAGCCCGAGGGTGACCACGACGAAGAGGAAGTGCAGCGAGGTGGTGGTGGCGAACTGCAGGCGCGCGAGGAGCAGGGTGTCCATGACCGCTCTCCAAGGGGTTGGCTCGCTTGTCGTAGCCACCCTACACGTAGCTTGCCTACCTATAAGCCGCGCACCAACCCCCAACCCTCCCCGCCACCCCACCACCCCGCCTCACGCCGCCCACGCCCGCCCGCCCACGCACACCCGCCCACGCCGCCGTGCGCAAGATCGTGCTCTAACTAGGAAACCAACACCGTTGCGTCAACGCCGTGGGCGGCTGGTCAACCTGCCCGATCGGGGAGCGGGGTGGGCCCGCTTGGCGATCATGGAGTGGTGGTGCCGACCTTGGGGGCTTTACGGGCGTTCTGTCGCCCACCACAACTCCATGATCGGCGAGGCAGCGCTGGTTGACGAACAGCCGTTCCACCTAACGCAACGGTGTTGAGAACCTGGATGTAGTGCGATCTTGGGACAGCACGGCCCTGGGTGGTGACGTGCAAGGGAGCAGGTGGGTGCGGGGAGCGGGTGAGTGTGAGGGGCGGGTGGGTGCGGGGCGTCAGCTCAGGAAGAGGGAGATCGGGAGGGCGGCCAGGGTGGTCGTCACCGCCAGCGCGGCGGCACCCAGCAGCCGGGGCGGCCGGTCGGCGGCGAGCAGCCGCTGCACCCGTACGTCGAGATCGCGGTCACCCATGCCCAGCGCGCCGGCCGGGGTGACCCGGTCACCGCAGGCGGCGAAGCGGCGCAGCGCGCCCGCCAGTGGCGCCTCGGCGTGCAGCTCACGGGCCTTGTCGTCGGCCCGCATCTCGACCAGCAGGGCCACCCGCTCGTGTGCGGCGCGTACCCAGCGGAACCAGGGCAGTGCCCGGCAGAGTGCGGTGAACGGCAGCAGCACCAGGTCGTGCCGCTCCTGGGCGTGTGCCCGCTCGTGGGCGAGTACCGCCGCCAACTCGGCCCGGTCCAGCAGGCTGAGGGTGCCGGCGCTGACCACCACCCGGGGTCGCACCCCGGGCAGGCAGTACGCGGCGGCGCTGGGATGGTCGAGCACCAGCGCGCCGGGAACCGTCGGGTCCCGCCGGGCGACCAGGGTGAGCAGGTCCCGATGGCGACGCTGGGCCCGGACGGTGGAGTGCACGCTGCGTACGGTCGTGGCGAGCAGCACCGCGCCGATGCCGAAGCCGACCCCCACCAGGCCCAGGTGGACGGCGGTCACCCCGACCGGGAGCGTGCCGTGGCCGAGGTCGTCGGCGAGGGCCAGCAGCGCACCGCCTGTCGGTCGGTCGTACGCGGCGAGCCCGAGCGCCATCGGCAGGCCCATCGCGGACAGGCCGAGCGCCAGCCCGACCGCCTGCCAGCAGACGATCGCGACCCGGGGGGCCCGCCATGTCCAGGTGGAACCGGCCAGGACCTGAGCGGTCAGCCAGCAGGCCAGGACCGCCCCGGCGAAGTGCACGGCGTACGCCACGGTGGTCGCCCTACCGGTCCGTCGCCTCGTCGGCGACCCTGGCCCGGCTGACCCGGTGATCCTCGGCCCGGTCGGTCAGCCCCGCCTCGTGCCGGGTCGGTGGTACCTCGTGCCGGGTCGGCTCGGCACCGGTCAGGCCCGCCTCCGCGCCGAGCGCCGCCCGCAGCACCTCGGCCTCGGTGCCGGTCACCGAGCGGGCGAAGCGCACCAGCGCGGCGTCCCGGCTGCCGCCGAGGTCCAGGGCGTCGAGCATGAGCCGGGCGATGTGCGCCTCACGGCTGGCGGCGGCCCGGTAGCGCCACGCCCGTCCCTCGCGTTCCCGCTGCACCATGCCCTTGCCGGCGAGCCGGTCCAGCACCGTCATCACCGTCGTGTACGCCAACTCGCGCCCGTCCAGCGCCTCGGCGACCTCGCGCACGGTCACCCCGTCCGACGTGCCCGGGACCACGTCCCAGAGCACGTCCATCACCGCCCGCTCAAGATCGCCCAACCGAGTCACCCGCTAATCCTACCCCCCGTAGTAGAACCCCTCCCAAGGCAGGACACCCGCGATCACACCCCCTTGGGGTGCCAGACCGTCTTGGTCTCCAGCAGGGCGGTCATCCGGGCCAGGCCCGGGTCGCCCGTCCAGTCGTGGTCGGCCGGGGTCGGCCGGAGGACCCGCTTGAGGTTCTCCGCCGCCCTGGCCTCCAGGTCGGTCGCCAACTCGGGGTCGGTCACCCCGGCCAGGTCGATCGCGTTGACGTCCAGGTGCGCGGCAAGCGTCGGCGCGGTCTCGGTGATCCGGCCGGTGAGCAGGTTGACCACCCCGCCGGGCAGGTCGGAGGTGGCAAGCACCTCGGCCAGGGTCACCGCCGCCAGCGGGGCCGACGGGGAGGCCGTCACCACCACCGTGTTGCCGGTGACGATGGCCGGGGCGATCACGCTGACCAGGCCGAGCAGCGCCGGGGTCTCGGGGGCCACCACGGCCACCACCCCGGTCGGCTCGGGCGCGGAGAGGTTGAAGTACGGCCCGGCGACCGGGTTCGCGCCGCCGTACACCTGGGGGAGCTTGTCGGCCCAGCCGGCATACCAGACCCAGCGGTCGATCGCCGCGTCCACCTCGTCGCCGGGGATGCCGAGCGCGACGAACTGCTCGCGGCGGCCCTCCAGCATCTCGGCCACCCGGTAGAGGATCTGACCCCTGTTGTACGCGGTCGCGCCGGCCCACCCCTTGACGGCGGCCCGCGCGGCGACCACGGCGTCCCGCGCGTCCTTGCGAGAGGCCAGTGACACGTTCGAGGACTGCACGAGATACGACCGTCCCGACTCGCTGCGCGGGAACTTCCCGCCGATGAAGAGCTTGTACGTCTTGCGTACCGCGACCCGCTCAGACATTGAGGTACGCCTCCAGCCCGTGCCGGCCACCCTCGCGGCCGTAGCCCGACTCCTTGTAGCCGCCGAACGGCGAGGTCGGGTCGAACTTGTTGAACGTGTTGGCCCAGACCACCCCGGCGCGCAGCCGGTCGGCCGTCCACAGGATGCGGGAGCCCTTGTCGGTCCAGATCCCGGCCGACAGCCCGTAGGGCGTGTTGTTGGCCTTCTCCACCGCCTCGGCCGGGGTGCGGAAGGTCAGCACCGACAGCACCGGGCCGAAGATCTCCTCGCGGGCGACCCGGTGCGCCTGGGTGACCCCGGTGAAGATCGTCGGCGCGAACCAGAATCCCCGGTCGGGCAGCTCGCACGGCGGTGACCAGCGCTGCGCGCCCTCGGCGGCCCCGGCGTCGGACAGTTCCCGGATCCGGGCGAGCTGGGCGGCCGAGTTGATCGCCCCGACGTCGGTGTTCTTGTCCAGCGGGTCGCCGACCCGCAGCAGCGCCATCCGTCGCTTGAGCGCGTCGAGCACCTGCTCGGCGACGTTCTCCTGGACCAGCAGCCGGGAGCCGGCGCAGCAGACGTGACCCTGGTTGAAGAAGATGCCGTTGACGATCCCCTCGACGGCCTGGTCGACCGGAGCGTCGTCGTAGACGATGTTGGCGGCCTTGCCGCCCAGCTCCAGGGTGACCTTCTTGCGGGTGCCGGCCACCGACCGGGCGATGGCCTTGCCGACCCCGGTGGAGCCGGTGAAGGCGACCTTGTCCACGCCCGGGTGCTCCACCAGCGCCCGGCCGGTGTCGCCCGCGCCGGTGACGATGTTGACCACGCCGGCCGGCAGGTCGGCCTGCTGGCAGATCTCGGCGAACAGCAGCGCGGTCAGCGGGGTGGTCTCGGCGGGCTTGAGCACCACGGTGTTGCCGGCGGCGAGCGCCGGGGCGACCTTCCAGGCGAGCATGAGCAGCGGGAAGTTCCACGGGATGACCTGGGCGGCCACCCCGAGCGGCTGCGGGTCGGCCCCGAACCCCGCGTGCGGCAGCTTGTCGGCCCAGCCGGCGTAGTAGAAGAAGTGCGCGGCGACAAGCGGCAGGTCGACGTCCCGGGATTCCCGGATCGGCTTGCCGTTGTCGAGCGACTCCAGCACCGCCAGCTCGCGGGAGCGTTCCTGGACGATCCGGGCTATCCGGTACAGGTACTTGGCCCGGTCCCGGCCCGACATCGGCCCCCAGACCTTGTCGTACGCCTTGCGGGCGGCGCGGACCGCCCGGTCGACGTCCTGCGTGCCGGCCCAGGTGACCTCGGCGAGCACCTCCTCGGTGGCCGGGTTGACCGTCTTGTCGAGATTTTCGCCGTCGACGAATTCGCCGTCGATGAACAGACCGTAGGACGACCTGATGTCGACGATCGCGCGCGACTCGGGCGCAGGGGCGTATTCGAACATCATGCTCAGTCCAGGGTGAAGTAGTCGGGACCGGAGTAGATGCCGGTCGTCAGCTTGGTGCGCTGCATGAGCAGGTCGTTGAGCAGGCTGGACGCGCCGAACCGGAACCAGTCCGGGCTCAGCCAGTCGGCGCCGACGGTCTCGTTGACCATGACCAGGTACTTGATCGCGTCCTTGGTGTTCTTGATCCCGCCGGCCGGCTTCACGCCGACCTGCCTCCCGGTGGCGGCCCGGAAGTCGCGGACCGCCTCCAGCATCACCAGGGTCACCGGCAGGGTGGCGGCGACCGGGACCTTGCCGGTGGAGGTCTTGATGAAGTCGCCGCCGGCCAGCATCGCCAGCCAGGAGGCCCGCCGGACGTTGTCGTAGGTGGCCAACTCGCCGGTCTCCAGGATCACCTTGAGGTGGGCTGCCGGTCGCCCCTGGCGACCGCCATCAGCAGAGCCGCAGGCCTCTTTGACCGCCTTGATCTCGTCGTAGACCTCGGTGTAGCGCCCGGCCAGGAACGCACCCCGGTTGATCACCATGTCGATCTCGTCGGCTCCGGCGGCGACGGCCGCCCGGGTGTCGGCGAGCTTGACGTCGAGGGGCGCCTGCCCGGACGGGAACGCGGTCGCCACGCTGGCCAGGTGCACGGTGCTGCCGCGCAGCACCTCGGCCACGTACGGCACCATCGCCGGGTAGACGCAGACCGCGCCGACGTGCGGGCAGGTCGGGTCGGCCGGGTCCGGGCGCAGTGCCTTGGCGGCCAGGGCGCGTACCTTGCCCGGGGTGTCGGCCCCCTCCAGGGTGGTCAGGTCGACCATCCGGATGGCCAGGTCGATCGCCTGGGCCTTGGCGGTGGTCTTGATCGAGCGGGTGCCGAGCTGTGCCGCCCGCTGCTCCGCGCCGACCTGGTCCACCCCGGGCAGGCCGTGCAGGAAGGTCCGCAACGCGGTCTCGGATCGCCCCAGCTCGGACAGGTCCGACCGGGCCGACGTCGTTGTCGCCGTCATGCCCCGAATACTACGCAGCCGCGCGTCGGGTGATCCTGGTCACGGTGCTCAGGGTGGGCGGCGCAACGGCACTGTGGGTGAGCGGCGTCGCGGCCCGCCGCGCACCCGTACTGCCGGCGGGGCCGGACCGGTAGGTTGAGCGATCGTGGACGTACACGTCATTGACCACCCGCTCGCCCAGTCGCGGCTGACCGCCATGCGGGACGCCCGGACCGACTCGTCGTCGTTCCGGGCCGCGCTGCACGAACTCACCACCATGCTGGTGTACGAGGCCGCGCGCACCTTCCCGGTCGAGAAGTACCCGGTGCAGACCCCGGTCACCGGGGCCGAGGGCACCCGGTTGGCGAACCCGCCGCTGCTGGTGCCGGTGCTGCGGGCCGGCCTCGGGATGGCCGACGCCGCGCTCGGGCTGCTGCCGGAGTCGTCGATGGGCTTCGTCGGCCTGGCCCGCGACGAGGAGACGTACGAGCCGCGCGCCTACATGGAGTCGCTGCCCCGGGAGCTGGCCGGGCTGCCGGTGCTGGTGCTCGACCCGATGCTGGCCACCGGCGGTTCGCTGGAGCACTGCTGCCGGCTGCTCGCCGACCGGGGCTGCACCGACATCACCGTGCTCTGCGTGCTCGCCGCGCCGGTCGGCATCGCTCGGCTGGAGCGGTCCGGGCTGCCGCTGCGCCTGGTCACCGCGTCGATCGACGAGGGGCTGAACGACAACATGTTCATCGTCCCGGGCCTCGGTGACGCCGGTGACCGCCAGTTCGGCGGCATGCCCCGCTTCTGACCCGCGTGCCCGGCTCGCGTGCCCGGTCCGCTCGGTTCCGTGCCTGGCCGCCCGGCCTCCGACCTGCGCGCAGCCGGCATGACCTGCTGCTGATTCGCGCAAAGCAGGCACGTCGCACTGGGCTGCCTGGACCGGCCGGTGGGGTTGCCTTCCCACGGAACGCGAGTCGGGGCGCGCGCGGTGCGTTCAGGCGCTAGCGTCTCGGGCCATGACTGGTGTTGCTGTGGCCGAGGAGTTGTTGCTCCTCGCGTATGACGATGAATCCGGCAAGGCGACCATGCCCCGGATCGGCCTCGACCTGGGGATGGCCGCCGCCGTCCTGGTCGAGCTGGCCCTCGCCGGCCGGATCGCGTACGTCGATGGGAACCTGGCGGTGACCGACCCGACGCCGGTCGGCGAGCCGATCCTGGACGGGGTGCTGGGCCGGATGGCCGCCGACACCCCGCACAGCCCGTCCTCCTGGGTGCAGCGGCTGCGGCACGGCCTGCGTGACCGCATCCTCGGCGACCTGGTCGACCGGGGTGTGGTGCGTGATGTCGAGGAGACCGAGCTGGGCTTCATCGTGGTGCACCGCTACCCGACCACCGACCCGTCGGTGGAGCAGGACAGCCGGCGGCGACTGGCCGAGGCGCTGGCCGGCGAGCAGCTCCCCGACGAGCGGACCGCGGCGCTGGCCACGCTGGTGGCGGTGCTGCGGATGGAGCCGGCGCTCGGCCTGACCGGCACCGCCGCGCAGGACGCCCGGCGTCGGCTGGAGGAGATCGCCGGCGGGGCGGGCTTCTCCGGCACGATTAGCCTGGAGGAGTCGGTGGTCCGTCCCTCGGTCGCCCTGGTGGTCACCGCCCTCGGCCAGGCCGTCGACCACGCACTCGGCAAGCGCGCCGTGAGCTGACCCGGCCCGCCGCCACCGCACGCGGCCCCGACGGGTTGCGCGGGAGCCTCGCAGTTTCCTTGTTGTAGTGGCATCCGAGCGGGATGGATGCCACTACAACAATGAAATTGAGTTGATCATGCAGCGCGGGCGCGCGGAGGGGAATGTAGCGGGGCGCGTGGTGGGACACGCCGGCCGGACACGCGGCGGGGTGTGGGGCGGGGCGGGGCGGGGTCAGATGCCGAGGGCGGTGGCGATCTCGGTGCGCAGGGTGGCGAGCGTGGCCGCGGCGCGGGTGCGGGCCGCCGGCACGTCCCCGTCCGAGACCGGCTCCACCACCTCCAGGTACGCCTTGAGCTTGGGCTCGGTGCCCGAGGGGCGGATCACCACCCGGGCGGCGGCGGTACGCAGGATCACCACGTCGGCGGCGGGCAGCAGATCCTGCGTCTCGGTGACCGGCGCACCGAGCAACGTGGTCGGGGTGGCCGCCCGGATCCGGGCCATCGCGTCGGCGATGATCCGCAGGTCGTCCACCCGGGCCGACAACTGGTCGGTGTGGTGCACGCCGAACTCGGCGGCCAACTCGTCCAGCCGGTCGGTCAGGGTGCGCCCCTGCGCCTTCAGGTCGGCGGCCAGCTCGGCGACGGTCAGCGCGGCGGTGATGCCGTCCTTGTCCCGCACGTGCCCGGGGGCCACGCAGTAGCCCAGCGCCTCCTCGTAGCCGTACGCCAGGGGTGGCGTCCCGCCCCCGGCCCGGACGATCCACTTGAACCCGGTCAACGTCTCGTCGTAGGCCCGGCCCCGGGCCGCGCACATCGCCCGCAGCAGGGACGACGACACGATCGTGGTGGCGTACAGGCCGTCGACGCCGCGCCGCATCAGGTGGTCGGCGAGCAGCACCCCCACCTCGTCCCCGCGCAACATCCGCCACCCCGCCCCGGCCGACGACTCGCGCACCACTACCGCGCAGCGGTCGGCGTCGGGGTCGTTGGCGATCGCCAGGTCGGCGGCGGTGGCGTCGGCGAGGGCCACCAACCGGTCCACCGCGCCGGGTTCCTCCGGGTTGGGGAAACTGACGGTGGGGAACGCCGGGTCCGGCTCCGCCTGGTCGGGCACCACCCCGGGAGTCGGGAAACCGGCCCGCGCGAAGGTCGCGGTCAGCACCGCCGCACCCACCCCGTGCAGCGGGGTGTACGCCACCCGCAGGTCGCGCGGTCCACCCGGGGTGATCACCGCGACGGCCCGCTCCACGTACGCGGCGACCAGGTCGTCGCCGAGCACCTGACCGGGCGGGCCCAGCGGCACCTGGGCCAGCGGGCCGACCGCCCGGATGGCCGCCTCGATGCCGGCGTCGGCGGGCGGGACGATCTGCGCACCCGCGCCGAGTGCCCCACCGAGCTGGGCACCCAGATAGACCTTGTAGCCGTTGTCCTGCGGCGGGTTGTGGCTGGCCGTCACCATCACCCCGGCCACCCCGCCGAGTCTGCGCACCGCGTACGCCAGCACGGGGGTGGGCAGCGGCCGGGGCAGCAGCAGCGCCGGCCGGCCCGCGCCGGTGGCGACCTGGGCGGTGCGCTCGGCGAACTCCCGGGAACCGTGCCGGGCGTCGTACCCGATGACCAGCGGACCCTCGCCGCCCTCGGCGGCGAGCCAGCCGACCAGTCCGGCCGCCGCCCGGGTGACCACCGCGAGGTTCATGCCGTTCGGGCCGGCGCGCAGCGGGCCGCGCAGACCGGCCGTGCCGAAGGTCAGCGGGCCGGCGAACCGGTCGGCCAGCTCCGGCGCGCTGGCCGGCAGCCGGTCGAGTACGGCCCGCAGCTCGTCCTGGCTGGCCGGGTCGGGGTCGTCGTCGAGCCAGCGTCGAGCCTGGTCGCGAATCCGGTCGAGGTCAGTGCTTTCCGCCGCCATTGCCTCTTGATAGCACGACGGCGGATCACCGCGTCCGGTCGACCCGGATCACCCCGTCGCGTGAACCGCTCCGGCCCACCCCGCGATCCGGCTCAGCTGGCCCCGGTGAGCTGGAAGGACTTGACCATCTCGTCGAAGATCGGCTTGCTCTCGGCGAACTTGGCGTCGTTGGCGGTCAGATAGAACGAGTAGATCCGGCCCTGGTGCACCAGACCCCGCCACACTCCGTGCCGCTTGGTGTCGCCCTCGCCGCAGGTGTACTCCAGCTCGGCGGCCGGCTTGCCGGCCAGCGTGTTCTCGGTGATGCCGACCTGCTGGTAGGGCTTCACGCAGGACCGGGAGCGGGTGCGCAGGCCGTCACCGGCCACCTCGGCCCAGCGGACCGAGGAACTGCCGCCCTTCTCGACCAGGATGCGGACCTTGCGGGTGTCGTCCTCGGGGTCGACGTAGTCGACCCAGTCGCCGGCGCTCTTACGCACCCACCCCTTCGGCACGTTCACCCGGATGCCCTTGGCGTCGTGTGCCTGCGTCTCGACTCCCCCACCACCTGCGGGCGCGCTCGGGCCGGCCTGTGGGGGAGGGGTCGGCTCCGGGTCGCCGCCGCCGAACAGCGCCACCGCGCCGATCAGCAGCACCACCGCCAGGCCACCGGCCGCCGCGAGCTGGATCTTGCGCGGCCAGCCCTTCACCGTGCCGACGAGTCGACCGCCGGCACCCTTCGCCCGGCCGAGCGCGCCACCCTCGGCCCTGCCCGGCGGCGGCGGCGACGTCCACGACTGCCCGGTGCCGGGGATGGACCACTGTCCGCCGTACACCGCCTGGGTCTGCTCGGATTTTCCGCCGCCGTAGATGGCCTGGATCGGCTCGGCGGCCCCGTAACCGGACCGGCTGGTCTCGGTGCCCGCGCCGATCCGCTGGGTGGCGTCCGAGTGCCCGCCGTCGATGCGCTGGGTGGCGTCGGCGCTGCCGCCGCCGATGCGTTGGGTGGCCTCCGGGGCGTTGCCCGGGGTGATCCGCTGGGTGGCCTCCGCCGGCTTGCCGTACGTCCCGGCGGTCAGGTGGGCCGGCAGGGTGCCGGCGGTGGGCCCGCCCGGGGCCGACATCGCGCCGGTCGGGGTGTGCAGCGGGCCGGCGAGCGCGTCGGCGCTGGTGTCGTCGAGGGCGGCGGCGGAGGTCACCACCGGCTTGGGGCGTTCACCCCGGCGCAGCTTGGCCAGCCGGTCGGTGAGCGACTCGCCGGCGGCCAGCATCGCCCGGCCGCCGATCTGCCCGCTCGGCTTCGGCTCGGCCGGCGGCGTGGCGGTGACCGGCGGCGTCGACGGGCGCTGCACCGGCACCACCGAGTACGGGTCGGTGATCGAGTTGACCGCGGTCGCCGTGCTGGTCAGCGGGCCGGCGAGCAGTTCGCGCAGCATCGCCCGCGCGGTGTGCACGTCCAGCCGGCGGGCCGGGTCCTTTTCCAGCAGGCCCATCAGCACCCGGGTCAGCGGGCCGCTGCGCTGCGGGGTGGCCGGCGGGTCCTCGACCACCGCGTGCATGGTCTCGATCGGGTCGCCCTTGTCGAACGGGGGTCGCCCCTCGACCGCCGTGTAGAGCGTCACGCCCAGCGAGAACAGGTCGCTGGGTGGGCCGAAATCCTGCCCCATGGCGCGCTCGGGGGAGATGAAGTGCGGCGAGCCGAGCACCATCCCGGGGGTGGTGAGCTGGACGTCGGTGGGCATCCGGGCCACCCCGAAGTCGGTCAGCACGCAGCGGCCGTCGGTGCAGATCAGCACGTTCGCCGGCTTGACGTCGCGGTGCAGCACCCCGTTGGCGTGCGCCACCTCCAGCGCGCCGAGCAGCGCGATGCCGATCTTGGCGACCGCGCGACCGGCCACCGGACCGTCCTCGATCACCATGTCGGCGAGGCTGCGGGCGTCCAGCAGCTCCATCACGATCCACGGGCGGCCACCCTCGGTGACCACGTCGTAGACCTGGACCACTGCCGGGTGCTGGATCGCGGCGGCGGCGCGGGCCTCACGCAGGGTGCGTTCGTACATCGCGTCCCGGTCGCTGGGGGCCAGCCCCGGCGGCAGGACGACCTCCTTGACCGCCACGTCACGCCGCAGCAGGGTGTCTGTCGCGCGCCAGACCGTGCCCATGCCGCCGTTGCCCACCGAGGAGCGCAGCGAGTACCGGCCACCGATGGTGGTGCCGGGTGCCGCGCGTCCGTTGGGGGGACTCACAGGTCCGCCGCTCCACGTCGGGATCTGAGTCACAGAAAAGCCACCGGGAAAGTCGAGGGGGCTGGGACACAACCTCTCTATCTTGCTGGTTCCGACGCCCGATGCGAAACCCGACGCGGCGTACCTTTGTCCTACCTGACGGTACCCACCGCCATGTCGAACGGTGTGTACCTGGCCGTTCACCTGCTGTCGACCGATGCCGAACCGAGATGTGCGCCATCCCTCACCCCACCGATGCCCCTCCGCGTCCTACCATCCGTGGATGAGCGATGCGCGGGCGAGCGAGTCGGGGTTCCCCATCAAGGGCGTCTACACGGCCGCCGACCTCCCCCCGGAGCTGGACTCCCGCCTCGGCGGGCCAGGTGAGTACCCGTACGCCCGGGGGGTCTACCCGACGATGTACACCTCCCGCCCGTGGACGATGCGGCAGTACGCCGGCTTCGGCACCGCCACCGAGTCCAACGCGCGCTACCACCAGTTGCTGAAGGCCGGCACCATGGGCCTGTCGGTCGCCTTCGACCTGCCCACCCAGATGGGGTACGACTCCGACGACGCCATCGCCAGCGGCGAGGTGGGCAAGGTCGGGGTGGCGATCGACTCCATCGAGGACATGCGGCTGCTCTTCGCCGGCATCCCGCTGGACAAGGTCTCCACCTCGATGACCATCAACGCGCCCGGCTCGGTGCTGCTGCTGCTCTACCAGCTCGTCGCCGAGGAGAACGGCATGCCGGGCTCGGCGCTCAACGGCACCATCCAGAACGACATCCTCAAGGAGTACATCGCCCGGGGGACGTACATCTTCCCGCCGAAGCCGTCGCTGCGGCTGGTCGCCGACACCTTCGCGTACTGCCGCAAGGAGGTGCCGAAGTGGAACACCATCTCCATCTCCGGCTACCACATGGCGGAGGCCGGCGCGACGCCCGCGCAGGAGATCGCGTTCACCCTGGCCAACGGGGTGGAGTACGTCCGCGCGGCACTGGCCGCCGGGCTGGCGGTGGACGACTTCGCCCCCCGGCTGTCGTTCTTCTTCGTTGCCCGGACGACCCTGCTGGAGGAGGTGGCGAAGTTCCGCGCCGCCCGGCGGATCTGGGCCCGGCTGCTGCGCGAGGACTTCGGCGCGAAGGACCCGAAGTCGATGATGCTGCGGTTCCACACCCAGACGGCGGGGGTGCAGCTCACTGCCCAGCAGCCCGAGGTGAACCTGGTCCGGGTGGCGGTCCAGGGGCTCGCCGCGGTGCTCGGCGGCACCCAGTCGCTGCACACCAACAGCTTCGACGAGGCGATCGCGCTGCCCACCGAGAAGGCCGCCCGGCTGGCGCTGCGTACCCAGCAGGTGCTGGCGTACGAGACGGACCTGACCGCCACCGTCGACCCGTTCGCCGGGTCGTACGTGGTGGAGGCGATGACCGCCGAGATCGAGGCGGCGGTCAACGACCTGATGGACCGGGTCTTCGACCACGGTTCGGCGGTGGACGCGATCGAGGCCGGGTTCCAGAAGCGGGAGATCGAGCAGTCGGCGTACCGGTTCGCCCAGCAGATCGACGCGGGCGAGCGGGTGGTGGTCGGGCTGAACCGGTTCCAGATCGACACCGAGGAGCCGTACGAGCCGCTGCGGGTGGACCCGACGATCGAGGCGACCCAGGCGGAGCGGCTGGCCAGGCTGCGGGCCGAGCGGGACGCCGACGCGGTCGAGCGGGCCCTCGCCGAGCTGCGGGCCGCCGCCGAGGGGGAAGAGAACGTGCTCTACCCGATGAAGGAGGCGCTGCGGGCCCGGGCCACAGTGGGCGAGGTCTGCGGGACGCTGCGCCAGGTATGGGGGACGTACCGCCCGAGCGACCGTTTCTGACCCCGGTCGACGCCCCGGGCAGGGCGTGACTCCACGGCGGCTCCCGCCGGCGTACCGACGTCGGCAGGGGTCGCCGTCGTCGTCGTGCCGGGAGCGTCAGGGGTCGCCAGGTGGGGGTTGCGGGGCTACCGTCGGTGACAGCCTGCGGTGCGTCGGGTGGGGGCGGTCCGCCCGGGTGGGCGGCGGTGCTCCCGGCGGGGTGTGTGCCTCCGGGGATCCCTGGGTAACCCGAACGGGTGAACGGGACGGACAGCATGTCCGAGCGCAGCCTGGGGCACCGTGTCACCGTCGGGAACCGACCGCTCACCGGGGGTCGTCGGGTAATTGTCCGAGCGGCAGTCCACTCGGGCGACCAATGCGACAATTCGGGTACGACGGCCCCGGATCGATGCCGATTTCGCGACCGCCCAATCGGTTACGCGTTGTAGGAGGTGGGGGGCAGATGACGGCATCCGACCGCGATCTACCTGCTGTCCCGCAGATATTCGAGCCCTTCCACCAGGGCTTACGTGACGCTGTGCGGTCTGATCGCTACCGTAACGAGGTTGCGCAGCGTCACCGTCGGAGGTCTAGGCTGTCTGCTGTCCGCCCCGATGATCCATCCATTTCTAGTGATCGAGAATTCGACGTGACGAGTGCGTTGACGCTGCCCGACGGCAGCCAGCTGGCGTCGTCCTGGCCGGAGGCGCCGTCCGGGTCCCAGCCCCTGCCCCACGATCTGGATCACCTGCTCGCGCTGCGGGTGCCCGGCCTGATCGCCACCCGCCGCCACCTCCACTCCCACCCGGAACTCTCCGGCGAGGAGTTCGAGACGGCGGCGCTCATCGCCCGGGAGCTCACCCTCGCCGGGCTGCACCCCCGACTGCTACCCAAGGGCAACGGGGTGATCTGCGACATCGACGGGCGGCCCGACGGCCCGGTCGTCGCGCTCCGCGCCGACATCGACGCGCTGCCGCTGACCGACGTCAAGGACGTCTCCTACCGTTCCACGGTGGACGGGGTCTGCCACGCCTGCGGCCACGACGTGCACACGACCGTGCTGCTCGGCGTCGGCATGCTGCTGGCCCAGCTCGCCGACGCCGGCCAGCTCGACGGCCGGGTCCGGCTGATCTTCCAGCCGGCGGAGGAGATCCTGCCCTGCGGCTCGCTTGAGGTCATCGAGGCCGGTGGCCTGGAGGACGTGGTGCAGATCTTCGCGCTGCACTGCGATCCCAACCAGCCGGTGGGCCGGGTGGGGCTGCGGGTCGGTCCGATCACCGCGGCGGCCGACAACGTCACCGTGAAGCTCACCGGGCCGGGCGGGCACACCGCCCGCCCGCACCTGACCGTCGACCTGGTCGACGCGCTCGGCCGGCTGGTCACCGAGGTCCCGGCCCTGGTCAACCGCCGGGTGCCGGCCAACAGCGGGCTGCTGCTGGTGTTCGGCCACGCCTCGGCCGGCACCCGGTACAACGTCATCCCGTCCGAGGCGTGCGCGGCCGGCACCCTGCGGGTGATGGACCGCGACACCTGGGAACGGGCCCCCGAGATCGTCGCTCAGGTCGTCCGGGACGTGATCGCGCCCACCGGCGCCACAGTCGACCTGGAATATCTGCGGGGTCGTCCGCCGGTGAGCAACGACGCCCGTGCCATCGGCATCCTCACCGCCGCCACCGCCGCGGCGCTCGGCCCCGAGGGGATCGCGGAGACGCCGCAGAGCATGGGTGGCGAGGACTTCTCCTGGTACCTCGAACACGTCCCCGGCGCACTGGCCCGGCTCGGCGTCGGCCGGGCCGGCGGCCCCACCGTGGACCTGCACCGGGCGTCCTTCGACGTCGACGAGCGGGCCATCCCGGTCGGGGTGCGCCTCATGGTGCAGACCGCGTTGCGGGCACTGGCGGCGGTCCGGTAGGAGCCGGCGGGTGGCCCCCGCCGACCGGTCCCACCGGCGGCGCGGGCCGCCGGCGCTGACGCCGCCGGCGCAGCAGCACCACCAGCGCCGTCACCGGCACCCCGATGACCAGCAGCCAGGGCAGCAACGCCCCGAGTACGGTCAGCAGCACGCCCATCGAGGCGAGGAAGACCGTCCAGCCGCCGCGCAGACCCACCATGAACCCGGTGCGGTCCTCCTCCTCGTCGGCCGTCGAGGCGTCCCGGCCGACGAAGGTCACCGTGATCGTGGAGAGCGCGGTCAGGTCGGCCAGCCGGCGCTTCTTCGCCTCCAGCGAGGCCAGGTCGGCCTCCCGGCGGGTCACCTCGTTCTCCAACGAGACCAGCTCGGCCACCGTGTCGGCCCGGGCCAGCAGCCGGCGGGCGCTGTCCACCCGGGCCCGCTGGGTGGTGATCCGGGCGTCCAGGTCGACCGTCTCCTCGGTGACGTCCTGGGTACGGATCTCGCGGCGCTGCTGCCGCCCGTAGGTGGCCAGCTCATCGACGAGCGCGGTGAACTTCGCCGCCGGAACCCGCAGCTCCAGTTCCGCCTGGGCGGAGGCGTCCACGCTGCGGCGCTGGTCCCCGCCGACGAACCCGCCGGTGGCGGTGACCGCCTCCACCGCCCGCCGGGCGGCACCCTCCACGTCGTCCACCTGCACCCGCATCGTTCCGGTGTAGATGATCGCCCGCTGGTCGACCCGCAGGTCGGGAGCGCCCGTACCGGCCTGTCCCGCCGCCGCGTCGCGGTCAGGTGCCGCGCCGCCCGGTGCTTCCCGCGCCGGTGCCTTCTCGGCCGGTGCCGCCCCGCCCGAGTCGCTGCTCCGGTCGGCCGCCCCGCACCCGGCCAGCAGCAGCGCCGCCAAACCGACCGCCGCCAGGGCCCGCGCCCCGCCGGCCGCTGTCCTCAGTGTCATCCCCGCTCCCGTCGTCGTCCGCGCCCCGGTTGCGGGGCGATAGCTCGGACGCGGCGCGCAGCCGCCCCGGTTCCGGCAGACTGCGCTGAGGACATCACGATTCGATAAGCGAGGAGTCACGATGCGGCTCACCAAGTACTCGCACTCCTGTCTGCGGGTCGAACGCGACGGGGCGGTGCTGGTCGTCGACCCGGGCGTGTTCAGCGAGCCGGCGGCGCTGGACGGGGCGGACGCGGTGCTGGTCACCCACGAACACCCCGACCACCTGGACGTGGCCGCGCTGAACCGCCGGCTGGACCGGGAACCACTCCCGGTGTACGGGCCGGCGGCCCTCGGTGCCGTGCTCGGCGACGCGGCGACGGCACTGACCCCGGTAACCCCGGGTGACACCTTCACCGCCGCAGGCATCCCGGTACGCGCCGTCGGCGGCCGGCACGCCGTCATCCACCCCGACATCCCGGTGGTGGACAACCTCGGTTACCTGCTCGACGGCACGGTCTACCATCCCGGTGACGCGCTGTACGTCCCCGAGGACGTCGAGGTGGACACGCTCTTCGCCCCGATCCACGCCCCCTGGTCGAAGTTCTCCGAGGTGGTCGACTTCATCCGGGCGGTCGCCCCCCGCCGGGCGTACGCCCTGCACGACGCGCTGCTCAACGACAACGGGTACGGCGTGCTCGACAGGCAGTACACCGCGCTGTCCCGCACCGACTACCAACGGCTGGAGCCGGGCAGCCGGATCGACGCCTGAGCCGTGACCGCCGACGAGTCCGAGCTGACCCGGCAGCTCCACCGCACCCCGCCCGACCGGTTCGTCGCCGCCCGGGACGCCGCCGTCGCGGAGGCCCGCCGGGCCGGGGACGTCGCCACCGCCCGACGGTTGGCCGGGCGGAAGCGACCCACCGTGGCGGCCTGGCTGGTGAACCTGCTCGCCCTGGACCGGCCCGAGCTGGTGGCCGAGCTCGGCCCGTTGGCCGAAGCGCTGCGCACCGCCCAGCGGGATCTCAAGGGGGCCCGGTTGCGGGAGCTGTCCGCGCAACGGCGGGCGGTGGTCGCCGCCCTGGTCACCGAGGTACGCAGGCTCGCCGCCGACATCCCCGGGGCACCGCCGGCCGCCCGGCTGCCGCTGGCCGAGGTGGAGGCCACCCTGCACGCGGCGCTCGCCGACACCGGGGTCGCCGAGCAGGTGCGCACCGGGCAACTGCTCAAGGCGGTGCACCATTCCGGCTTCGGTGAGGTGCCCCGCCCGCAACTGCGGCTGGTCACCGGCGGCGGGGCGCAGGCCGGCGCGGGAGGCGGGGCGGAGATCGGCGCGGGCGGCGGGGCGGAGCCGCATCCGGACGGTGGGAGAGAGGCTGCCGGCGTACCCGAGGGGGAGGGTGAGCGGGGCGGTGCGCGGCGGGCCCGCGACGAGCGGGCGGCGGCTCGGGCCGCCCAGGCCGAACGGGCCGGGCGTCGCCGTGCCCTGACGCGGGAACTCGCGGCGGCCCAGGCCGCCCAGCGGCAGTCGGAGCGGGAGCTCGACGGGACGGCCACCGCCGAGCGGAACGGCGTCGACGTCCTCGACCGGATCGAGCGCGAACTGGCCGAACTGGAGCGTCGTCGGGCCGTTGCCGAGCAGGAGCTGAGCCGGGCCAAGCTGGCCCGCCGGGCGGCCGAGCGGGCCCACACCGCCGCCCGGCGACGCACCGGGGAGGTCGAGGCGGCGATCGAGGCGGTCGACGCCGAAGAGGAGGATGCCACGGCTGGCGGTGGCAAGGCAGACTGAGCACGATGGATGTGTGCAACGGGCGGTCGGGATGACGCCGGAACAGGTCGCTGCCGGCAGCAAACCCGCAGTGCTGGAGCTGGGGGAGCTGTTCAGCCGCTGCCCGGGAACCCTGCGACGGGCCAGGACGCTCGGCATCTCCGGCTGGGCCTTCTATGTCACCGGGCGGGCCGGCGCGTTGGGTGACATCCGCGCCGAGACGGTCGCGGCGGCGCTCGGCTTCCTCGCCCCGGAGGCCGTCGCCGACGGGTGGGACACCGCCGCCCGGGTGGCCCGGCCGTTGGAGGTGGCCACCGCCAACCTGGCCGAGTGTTGCCGGTGGGGCGCCCAGCACCTCGACGACCTTCCCGGCACACCCCGGCTGACCGTCCTGCTGGAACGGGTGGTGGCCGCCGCCGACGCCACAGGCATGCCGCTCTTCGCCGCCTGGCGGGCCATGCCGCTGCCGGAGCACGCCGAGGGTGCCCGCGCGGCCGTGGCGCTGCTGCTGCTCCGGGAGTACTTCGCCGGGGCGTACCTGCTGGCGGTGCGGGCCGCCGGGATGACACCGCTGGAGGCGGTGCTGGCCGGCCCGGCGGGGGAGGGCGGGGCGGCGGCGTGCGGGTGGACCCCGCCGTACCCGCCGGTCGGGCCGTTGGTGCGGCGCCGGCTGTGGGCCGAGGCGGTCACCGACCGGTTGGCGTCGGCCGGCTTCCGGGCGCTCAGCCCGGCCGAGGGGCGGGAGCTGATCGGGCTGCTCACCGACGTCCGGGCGCGACTACGGGCCGAAGCGGACGGGTGACCCCCGGTCTGCCGACGCCTGACCGGGTTGACCCGGTGTGGGACGCGTGACGCCTGGCGGGGTCGCCGTCGGGCGGCCCCGGCCCCGGTAGCACACTGGGCGGGTGCGATACGCGTTACGCCGAGGCGGTGCCTGTGGGGCGGGACCGCAACTCGGAGACGTAGTCGTCGGGGGCACCCGCCTTCTCGGCGGCGTTCGCGATCTCCGACAGGTACCAGGCGGTCGGCAGGCCGCCCTCGTAGCCGTCGAAGACGTACACCCAGGCGGTCACGTCCCCGTCCAGCGTCGAGACCCGCACGGTGAGCCTGCGGTACGTGCCGGCGTTGACGCCCTCCAACTCGTCGAGCTGGGCGGCGTCGTAGGGGTCGATGTCGTACAGCGCCACGAAGACCCGGTCACCCGGGGACTCGACCACGGTGCTGACGGAACCTTCCCAGCCGATCACGTCCTCGCCGGCGAAGGTCAGCCGCCAGCCCTCCAGCCAGCCGACGCCCACCATCGGCGAATGCGGACAGTAGGCACGCATCCGGGCGGGGTCCAGGTTTGAGCCGTAGGCCGCGTAGTGACGCACGGCGATGACGATAGCCCGCCGGACGGGTGGGGGAGAATACGACGGTGCGTGTCGCACGGGTTCGGGAGAAGAAAGTCACTGTGAGCACTGAGAGAGGGCGAGGGCTGTGAGCCGCATCGTGATCATCGGCGGGGGGCCGGCCGGCTACGAGGCGGCCCTGGTCGCCGCCCAGCTGGACGCCGACGTCACCGTGGTGGAGGCCGAGGGTGCCGGGGGTGCCTGCGTACTCTCCGACTGCGTCCCGTCGAAGACCTTCATCGCCAGCTCGGAGGTGGTGACCGGCTACCGGGACACCGAGGAGTTCGGCATCCACTCCGACGGCCTGGAGGCGGTCACGGTCGACGCCCGGGCCGTGCACGAGCGGGTGAAGCGGCTCGCCCTGGCCCAGTCCGCCGACATCCACACCAAGCTGCTCAAGGCGGGGGTGACCTTCGTCGCGGGCACCGCCCGGCTCGGCGAGGACACCCTCGGTCACACCCACCGGGTCGTCGTCACCCCGGCCGACGGCGGCGAGGAATATTCGATCGCCGCGTCCACCGTGCTGGTCGCCACCGGTGCCACCCCGCGCCAGCTGCCCACCGCGCTGCCCGACGGGGAGCGCATCCTCACCTGGCGGCAGGTGTACGACCTGCCCGAGCTGCCCGCCCACCTGATCGTGGTGGGCTCCGGCGTCACCGGTGCCGAGTTCGCCAGCGCCTACCAGGCGATGGGGGTCGAGGTGACCCTGGTCTCCAGCCGGGACCGGGTGATGCCGCACGAGGACGCCGACGCGGCGATGGCCATCGAGCAGGTGTTCCGCAGCCGGGGCATGAGCATCCTCAACAACTCCCGGGCGGACGAGGTCCGGCGTACCGACGACGGGGTGGAGGTGGTCCTCTCCGACGGGCGGGTGGTGTCCGGTTCGCACGCCCTGATCGCCGTCGGCTCCATCCCGAACACCGCCGGCCTGGGTCTGGCCGAGTACGGCGTCGAGCTGGCCAAGGGCGGCTACGTCACGGTCGACCGGGTGTCGCGTACCAACGTCCCCGGCATCTACGCCGCCGGCGACTGCACAGGCGTGCTGCCGCTGGCCAGCGTCGCCGCCATGCAGGGCCGGATCGCGATGTGGCACGCCCTGGGCGAGGCGGTCCGTCCGCTGCGGCTGCGGACCGTCGCGGCGAACGTCTTCACCGACCCGGAGCTGGCCACCGTCGGCGTCTCCCAGGACGAGGCGGACGCCGGCCGTACCCAGGCCCGCCAGGTGATGCTGCCGCTGACCGGCAACGCCCGGGCCAAGATGGACGACCTGGCGGACGGATTCGTCAAGCTGTTCTGCCGCCCGTCCACCGGTCAGGTGGTCGGCGGGGTGGTGGTGGCCCCCAAGGCCAGCGAGCTGATCCTGCCCATCACGATGGCGATCGAGAACAACCTCACCGTCAACGAGCTGGCCCAGACCATCACCATCTATCCGAGCCTGTCCGGTTCGATCACCGAGGCGGCCCGCCAGCTCATGCTCCACGAACTCGAATGACCCGGTGACCCGGCGGGCGTCGGTCGAGCAGTTGACCGACGCCCTACCGTGCGATGTCAGCCGGATCGGAGGCTGACGTGCGGTGCCGGTCGACCGACAAGCCGACCGGCGGTGGAATCTCAGGCCACGTTGAGTTGGATGTTCCCGATGCGAGCGACCACGTCCACCTGACCGCCAAGTCCGGTGACGTACGCGCGAAGGGTCTCCAGGCTGGTGTGTTCGCCGGTCTCGATCTGGCTGATCCTGGCCTGGGACAGGCCGGATGCCTCGGCGAGTTGCTGCTGGGTCATGCCGAGTTGCCGGCGGATCTCGGCCAGTTGCGCGCCGCTCACCGAGGCGAGCATCTTTCGCGGAACCGGCCGCGCCGGGCGATCCGCTCGGGGTCTTCCCAGGAGGGGTCGAGCTCGCGGGCCTTGGCCCTGACCTCACGCCAGTCGGATCCGTTGCTCATCGTTGCGCTTCCTTCAGTGCGATTAGATGCTCCCCGAATCTGGCGTCGGCGAGCGGGACGGCCTGCTGGTACCAACTCTGCCACTGTCCCGACTTGTCGCCAGCGACTGAGACGGTCCACCAAGGGACGTCCCGGTGCAGAGCCATGTTCGGCACGAAGATCGATGGCTTCGCTGACCAGATCCGCGCTTGTGGGATCGACGCGACACAGCTTGAGAAAGCACGCCTCCACCTCAGGATGCGGTCTGATGTCCCACACCCCTCAATATAAGCAAGACCTTATACCGGCGGGGGTGTGGACGCGCTCAGGTCGGTGGGGGTTTCTCGGCTGGCGGCGCGGGTGCTGATCAGCATCATCGTCCAACCGGCCGCCCCGAACCCGGCCGCCGCCGCTGCCGCGACGACCCCCAACCGCCAGGCCGACCCGGTGAGCGCGGTGCCGCCGAGGTGGCCGACCAGCGCGCCGTAGCTGGCCCAGCCGACGGCCGCCAGCGCCTCGTAGCAGAGGAACAGCCGGTACGGGTAGCGGCTGCGGCCGGCGGAGAAGCAGGCCGCCATCCGGCCGCCGGGTACGAACCGGCAGAGCAGGATGGTCAGTGGTCCGGGGCGGCGCAGCCCACGGGTGACCCGTCCGGCGACCCGACGGGCCCGGCCGGGGGCCACGTGCCGGGCCTGCCGCCGGTCCGGGGCGCTGCGGCCGAGCAGATAGCAGGCCAGGTCACCGACGAAGACGCCGAGCGCCCCGACACCGATGGTCAACGGCAGGCTCAGCCCGCCGACCACGGTGAGCGCGCCCCCGGTGATCATGACCGCCTGGGTGGGGATGACCGGCACGAAGGCGTCCGCGACGAGCAGCCCCATCAGCAGCAGGTATGCCAGCAGGGGCGATGCGACGTCAGTGAGAAGCTCGGGCACGACTGCCACCTCGCGGGTCAGGGCCGGTTCCAGGCAACGAGCCTCCCGCCAGCTCCGCCGTCACGGTAGAGCGGACCGGTCGGTGGTGACCACGGACACCTCCGGGGCGCGCGGTGCCGGAGGGCGTGACTCCGCGCCGTGCGCCACCGGTAGCAGCATGGAGGGCCGTCTGCCGCTCGCCGTCTGCCGCTCGCCGCTCGCCGCCCGGAGGGGGTCGGCGGATCGTCGATCGTCGGCGTACCGTTGGGTACGCGGCCCCACACCCGTCGGGTCCCCCGTTCCTGACGAGCGGGCCGCCGTGGGTCGCCGGCAGGTCCCGTGCCGGCGACCCTCCTAATCTCCGCCCCGGTAAAGCCGGGAAGTCGTGTTCTGGCCAGCGGGAACGCCGCACCGGTGAGCGTCGGGTCGCGTCCGGTCCCCCGCTCTGGCGCCGGCCCCGGATGATGATCGTTGATCATGGCGGCTGTCGATTCTGACGATGGCAACTGAGCCAACCGTATCGCCGTCATCGGCACGGACCCGGTCATTGACCCCAGTCGCGCGGCGACGGCCTCAGCGAGTCGGACCGGTGCCGCCGGCCCGACCCCGGCTGCGCCGGTCACCCGCACCCCGGTCGAGCCGGGCACCCTCCCCCTTCCCGGCCGTCGGCCGCGCGGGTCGTACGACGCCTCGCGGCCGTCGGAGCGGCATCGTGCCGCTACCGGCCGAGGGGTGATCGTCGTTCGGACACACCGGCTGTCGGCCCGAGGACACCATGCCCCGCTCGGCGGTGTCGCTCGGATAGCGTCCCGGGCTCAACCGACATTCCTTATCGGAGGCTCGTAGATGGTTTCCACCCTGGTGCGGGGCGCGCTCGCCGTGACCCTGGCGCTCGGCAGCACCCTCGTCGTCGTGACCGGCCCTGCCGAGGCGGCGGCGACGAAGTACAAGAACTGCACCGCGTTGAACAAGAAGTACAAGCACGGGGTGGGCAAGAAGGGAGCGAAGGACAAGGTCCGGGGCAGCACCAGGCCGGTCACGAACTTCACCGTGTCCGACTCGGTCTACGCGAAGAACACCCACCTGGACCGGGACAAGGACAAGGTCGCCTGCGAGAAGCGCTGACCGGTCGCCGCCGGCCGTCGGAGAGTCGCGGGTCGGAGAGAGACCGGTCCGCCGTCGGGCGGAAAAGCGCTCGCCCCGGGCGTCGCCGGGGTCGTAGGTTGGCGGTATGTGCAGTGCGGTGGTGACCACGACGTCGGGAGATCCCGGCGTGCCGCACTGACGTCTTCCGTAGACGAGGCCCCGGGCGATCCGCCCGGGGCCTCGTGGCATTGCGGGCACGGTCGCCTCCGGGTCGTACCCGATCATGGAGCGCGACATGATCGACCACCGTAGGCTCGGCCGGGAGCTGGACCTGTTCGTCTCCGACCCGCTGGCGGGGGCCGGGCTGCCGATCTGGCTGCCGGCCGGCGCGGCGGCCCGGCACGCCGTCGAGGAGTACGTCCGCGAGTTGGAGCGCCGGGCCGGCTACCAGGGGTGGACGCCGCCGGCTCGCTGGGAGCCCGGGTCCGGGACGCGGCCCGCCGCCGGGTGCCGTACGTCGGGGTGGTCGGTGCCCGGGAGGCGGCCGACGACGCGGTCGCCCTGCGCCTGCGAGACGGCCGGGGGCTGCCCCCGATGCCGGTGGCGGACGCGGTGGGGCTGATCGGCGCGGTGGTCGCGGCCCGCGCGGCGGAGCTGCTCCCGGCCGGCTGACCACTGCGGGGCGGGACCGGAAGCGACGCCCCCGGTCCCGCCCCGACTGGTACGACGGTCAGCCCCGGGCCGGTGCCGGTGCCGCCGCTTCCGGCGCGGCCTCGTCCTCGACCACCGCCGCGGTGAACTGCGCCTGGTAGAGCCGGTGGTACGCCCCCCGCGCGGCGAGCAGTTGCTGGTGGGTGCCCTGCTCGACGATCCGGCCGTCCTCCATCATCAGGATCAGGTGGGCGTCGCGGATGGTGGAGAGCCGGTGCGCGATGACGAAGCTGGTCCGGTCGGAGCGCAGCGCCGCCATCGCCCGTTGCAGCAGCACCTCGGTACGGGTGTCCACCGAGCTGGTCGCCTCGTCCAGGATCAGCAGCGACGGTTCCGCGAGGAACGCCCGCGCGATGGTGATGAGCTGCTTCTCACCGGCGCTGACGTTGCTGCCCTCCTCGTCGATGACGGTGTCGTACCCGTCGGGGAGGCTGCGGACGAACCGGTCCACGAAGGTGGCCCGGGCGGCGGCGAGGATCTCCTCCTCGGTGGCGTCCGGGCGGCCGTAGGCGATGTTGTCCCGGATGGTGCCGCCGAAGAGCCAGGTGTCCTGGAGCACCATGCCGATCCGGCCGCGCAGGTCGTCGCGGCGCAGCGTGGTGATGTCCACCCCGTCCAGGGTGATCCGCCCGGCGTCCAGCTCGTAGAAGCGCATCACCAGGTTGACCAGGGTGGTCTTCCCGGCACCGGTCGGGCCGACGATGGCCACGGTGTGACCGGGCTCGGCGACCAGGGACAGGTCGTCGATAAGCGGCTTGTCCGGGTCGTACCGGAAGGAGATGTTCTCGAACTCGACCCGGCCGTGCGGTGCGACGACCTGGGCCGGGGTGGCCGGGTCGGGGCTCTGCTCGTCGGCGTCGAGTACGGCGAAGACCCGTTCGGCGGAGGCCACCCCGGACTGGAGCAGGTTCGCCATCGAGGCGACCTGGGTGAGCGGCTGGGTGAACTGCCGCGAGTACTGGATGAACGCCTGCACGTCACCGAGGCTCATCGACCCGGACGCCACCCGCAGCCCGCCGACCACGGCGATCGCCACGTAGCTGAGGTTCCCGACGAACATCATCGCCGGCATGATGATCCCGGAGATGAACTGCGCGCCGAAGCTGGCCCGGAACAGCTCGTCGTTCTTGGCGTGGAAACTGGCCTCGACCTCCGGCTGACGGCCGAAGACCTTGACCAGCTCGTGGCCGGTGAACGCCTCCTCGATCTGGCCGTTCAACTCGCCGGTGTGGGCCCACTGGGCGATGAACTTCTGCTGCGACCGCTTGGCGATCCGCTGCGTCACGATCACCGACATCGGCACCGCGACCAGCGCGACGAGCGCCAGCAGCGGCGAGATCCAGAACATCATCGCCAGGACGCCGACCACGGTCAGCAGCGAGGTGAGCAGTTGGCTGAGCGTCTGCGACAGGGTCTGCGAGATGTTGTCGATGTCGTTGGTGACCCGGCTGAGCAGCTCACCCCGGGGTTGCCTGTCGAAGTAGGGCAGCGGCAACCTGTTGAGTTTCTCCTCCACCTCGGCGCGCAGCCGCAGCACTGTGGACTGCACCACCCCGTTGAGCAGCCAGCCCTGCCACCAGGCCAGCAGGCTGGCCGCCACGTAGAGGCCGAGCGCGAACAGCAGCGTCCGGCCGAGGGCGTCGAAGTCGATGCCGGCACCGGGGACCACGTCCATCCGGGCGATCATGTCGGCGAAGTTGTCGTTGCCGGCGGCCCGCATCCCGGACACCGCCTGGTCGACGGTGACGCCGGCCGGAAGCTGCCGACCGATCACCCCGGCGAAGATGATGTCGGTGGCGTGGCCGAGGATCTTCGGGCCGATCACGCTGAACCCGACGCTCGTCACCGCCAGGGCGATGATGCCCGTCAGCGTCACCCGGTGCGGCCGGAGCCGGCGGAGCAGCCGGCGTACCGACGGCCCGAAGTTCATCGACTTCTCCGCCGGCATGGCGGCGTTCATCCACGGCGGCCCGCCGCCGCCGCGTCGGCCGGCCGCCGGCAGCCGCTGCGGAGTGGTCGCCTCCGGGGCCTTCTTCTGCTCGGGTACGGCGGTCATGCCGGCACCCCCGTCGTCTGCTGGGACGCCACGATCTCGGCGTACGTCGGACAGTCGGCAAGCAGTTCGTCGTGACGGCCCATCCCGACCACGCCTCCGTCCTCCAACACGATGATCTGGTCGGCGTCGACGATCGTGGAGACCCGCTGGGCCACGATCACCACCGCGGCATCGGCGGTGACCGGGCGCAACGCGGCCCGCAACCGGGCGTCGGTGCCCAGGTCGAGCGCCGAGAACGAGTCGTCGAACAGGTAGATCTCCGGCTTGCGGACCAGCGCGCGGGCGATCGCCAGCCGTTGCCGTTGCCCGCCGGAGACGTTCGTCCCACCCTGGGCGATCGGGGCGTCCAGACCGCCGGACATCTGGGCGACGAAATCGCGGGCCTGGGCGATCTCCAACGCCGTCCACAGTTCGTCGTCGGTGGCGTCCGGGTTGCCGTACCGCAGGTTGCTCGCCACCGTGCCGGTGAACAGGTACGGCTTCTGCGGCACCAGGCCGATCCGCCGCCACAGCTCCTGCGGGGCCAGTTCCCGGACGTCGACCCCGTCGACCAGCACCGCGCCCGCGGTCGGGTCGACCAGGCGGGGGATCAGGGTCAACAGGGTCGTCTTGCCGGCACCGGTGGACCCGATCACGGCGGTGGTCCGGCCGGGGGTGGCCCGGAACGAGATGTCGTGCAGCACCGGTGCGCTGGCCCCCGGGTACTGGAAGGCCACGCCGCGCAGCTCCAGCTCACCGTGTCCGTCGACGTGGGTGACCGGGGTGGCCGACGGGACCACCGAGGACTCGGTGTCGAGCACCTCGACGACGCGTTCGGCGCAGACCGCCGCGCGGGGCACCAGCATCAGCATGAAGGTGGCCATCATGACGGCCATCAGGATCTGCATCAGGTACGCCAGGAAGGCGGTCAACGCGCCGATCTGGATCTGTCCGGAGTCGATCCGCTGGGCGCCGAACCACAGCACGGCGACGCTGGAGACGTTGAGCACCAGCATCACCACCGGGAAGATCACCGCCATCAGCCGGCCGACCCGCAGGGCGGTGGCGGTGAGGTCGGCGTTGGCCACCCCGAACCGCTGCGTCTCGTACGGCTCCCGGACGAACGCCCGGACCACCCGGATGCCGGTGATCTGCTCGCGGAGCACCCGGTTGACGATGTCGATCCGGGTCTGCATGAGCCGGAAGCCGGGCACCATCCGGCGGATGACCAGCCCGAGCGCGACGGCGAGCACCGGCACGCTGACAAGCATCAGCCAGGACAGGCCGATGTCCTCCCGCAGCGCCATCACCACCCCGCCGATGCTCATGATCGGGGCCGCGACCAGCATGGTGCAGCTGGTCAGGACGAGCATCTGCACCTGCTGCACGTCGTTGGTGTTGCGGGTGATCAGCGAGGGTGCGCCGAAGTGGGCGACCTCGCGGGCCGAGAACCGGTTGACCTGCCCGAAGATCGCCGAGCGGAGATCCCGGCCGAAGGCCATCGCGGTGCGGGCGCCGAAGTAGACGGCCGCCACCGAGCAGGCGATCTGCACCAGGCTGACCAGCAGCATCCAGCCACCGGTACGGATGATGTAGTCGGTGTCGCCCCGGGCCACGCCCAGGTCGATGATGTCGGCGTTGAGGCTCGGCAGGTAGAGCGAGGCCATCGTGCCGACGAACTGGAGCAGCACCACCGCGCCCAGCGGTCGGTGATAGGGGCGCAGGTAACGGCGCAACAGGCTGATCAGCACGGATGGCTCCCGGGCCTCGGGTGGTCGGTCGATTCCTGGTGTTGTGTTGTCAACCTCTTGTCCTCCCCGTCGGACATGGTCGTGATGACCTCGATCAGGAAATCCCGGATCACCGCGCGCCTGGCCGGGTCGGCGTCGACGGAGGTGAGCGGGGTGTCGGTGTGCATCCGGGCGACCAGGGCGCGGGTGTGTTCCCGCCCCTTGTCGGTCAGCGCGAGCCGTACGCTGCGCCGGTCGGCGTCGTCACGGCGGCGCTCGACGAAGCCGTCCCGTTCCAGGGTGTCGACGATGCCGGTGAGGGTGGCGGGCCGGACGAAGCAGCGGTCGGCGACGTCCCGGTGGGCGGCGTCGTCGAGGTGGGTCAGGGTGAACAGCACCCGCATCCCGGCCGGGGTCAGGCCGTGGTGTTCGGCGAGATAACGGCCCCAGTGCTGGTCGACGAGGTGGCCGGCGACCGACAGCAGTCGCCCGAGCGGTGCCCCGCGGAGCGCGTCGGGAAAGACGGCAAGTGGTTCCGATTGCACGGTCGTACATTAGCCCCCGAACCATCAGGGGCCAAACGAAATGGTCAGGGCCGCTCCGACGTACAGGATCTGGAGCGCGGTACGCGGCCCGAGCGGGGTGACCGGGCGACCGGCGAGCGTCACGCCGCGCCGGGCCGCCGAGATGTTCGCGGGGAACATCGCCATCATCATCAGGGCCAGGCCGGCGGCGACCGGACGGGCGGTGGACGGGATCAACAGCCCCACCGCGCCCACCAGTTCCAGCACTCCCGTCACCGTGACCAGGGCGCCGGGGAAGGGCAGGCGCGGCGGGACCATGGCGGTCAGACCCTCCCGGTGGGGCGAGGTGAAGTGGGCGAAGCCGGTCGTCACGAACAGCAGCGCCAAGCCGATGCGGAGTGCGGGCTGCCAGCCGTCGAGCGCGTCCACGCCGGCCAGCCCGGCCAGACGCGCGACGGCGGTGCCGACGAGCAGAGCGATCAACGGAACCATGCGGGCCTCCTCGGGTGCAAATCTTTATACTGACAAGATAGTCGCCCGAATGGCTGTCTTGTCAACGTAAAGATATGCTTGGTGTCATGACCGACACCCGCGCCTACCACCACGGCGATCTGCCACGTGCGCTGCTCGACGCGGCGGTGGCGGCGATCGGGGATTCCGGCCCGGCGGCGCTCAGCCTGCGCGACCTCGCCCGCCGCGCGGGCGTCTCCCACGCCGCCCCGACCCACCACTTCGGCGACAAGGCCGGGCTGCTCACCGCACTCGCCGTCGAGGGGTTCGACCTGCTCGCCGGGGCCCTGACCGCAGCCGGTGACGACCTGCTCGACGTGGGGGTGGCGTACGTGGACTTCGCCGTCTGCCACCGGGCGCACTTCGAGGTGATGTTCCGACCCGACCTCTACCGGGCCGACGCTCCCCAGGTGCGGGCCGCCCGGGAGCGTGCGGGCGCGGCGCTGCACCTCGGCGTGGCGGCCCTACCGCCGGACCGGGCCGAGCCGGGCGAGTCGCGGACGGACGCACTGGCCGCCTGGTCGATCGTGCACGGCTTCGCCACCCTCTGGCTCTCCGGCGCACTGCCCCCCGACGTCGAAGCCGACCCCCGCGCCGCCGCCCGCACCGTCATCCGCCGCCTCTTCACCCCACCCCCACCTTGACCCCCACCA
>NZ_JBTMMT010000044.1:0-58054 GCF_055517075.1 Micromonospora sp. DSM 43699 | reverse complement strand
CGACAACCTCGCCGACTGGATCGCCACCCGCGGCTACACCTCCTGACCCCGAACACCGAACCGGGCCGACCCCCACCACGGGGCCGGCCCGGTTCGCCGGTTACAGGGTGTCCGGCAGGATGGACGGGTGGCGAAACCTGCATCCCGCCGGAACGGCGGCACCCAGCGGTCCTGCCCCTGCGGCACCGGCCTGCCGTACGCCGACTGCTGCGGGCCACTGCACCGGGGCGATGGTACGGCCGGCACGGCGGAGGCGCTGATGCGGTCGAGGTTCAGCGCCTTCGCCGTCGGCGACCCCGACTACCTGCTGCGCAGCTGGCACTCCCGCACCCGGCCGGCCCGGCTGCGACTCGACCCCGCCCAGCGTTGGACCCGACTGGAGATCGTCGACAGCACCCGGGGTGGCCTGCTGGACAGCACCGGAACGGTGGCGTTCCGCGCCCACTACCGGGACGCCGGGCAGCCCGGGACGGTGGACGAGCACAGCCGGTTCGTCCGGGAGGACGGCAACTGGGTCTACCTCGACGCGCTGCCGTCCTGACCCGACACCACCAGCGCACCGGCGACAAGCAGGTACGGCACGGCCGCCGCCGCGAACGCCGTGGCGTGCCCGCCGGTGGCGGCGACCAGCGCGTACCCGCCGTACGCGCCGATCATGGCCAGGTCGGTGCCCATCCCGGCGACCGACGTGACGGTGGCCCGCCCCGGCCCGGTGATCCGTGCCTGCAACCGGGCGTCGGCCAGCACGGTGGCGAGTTGCAGGGCGCAGAACGCGACGCCGAGCAGCACGAAACCACCTGGATGTCGGACGACGGCCCCGGCGACCAGGGCGACCGCGGCCACGACGAGCAGCGCGGCATAGCCGGGGGTGGTCAGTCGCTCCGCCGCCGGGGCGAGCAGACCGCCGACGGTCATCCCGACCCAGACCGGCAGGAGCAGCAGCGGCACCGTGGCCGCCGGGACGCCGATGTCGTGGGCCAGCAACGGGGTGTACTCGTCGAGGGCGCCCCAGACCGCCGTCACCGCCGGGACGAGCAGCACGGCCGACCGGACCCGCCGGTCGGCGCGCGCCTCGGCCAGGCCGGCGCGCAGGCTCCCCCACCAGCCCGGTTCGGCCTCCGCGCCGTCGACCGGCGGTAGGGCCAGCGGCTCGCCGAACGGTACGGCCGATGCGCCGGTTGGTGGCGGTGGTGCGGTGTCGTCGCGGCGGTGTTCCGGAAACCGGGTGGCCACGGCCGCGGCGAGCACCCCGGACAGCACGCTGGCCGCCCCGACCGCCAGGTAGCCACCGACGGCGAGGACCGGCCCGGCCAGGCCGATCGAGGCGAGCATGCCGAGCACCCCGGCCGTCCGGCCCCGACCCATGGTGCGGGCGTACCGGCCGGCCGCACCGAGCCGGTCGAGTTCGGTGTGGACCAATGCCTCCAGGGCACCGGAGCCGAGCGCGCCACCGGCCCCCCAGAGGACGAAGCCGAGCGCGAACGCCCACCACGAGGCGACCAGCACCCAGAGCGCGAAGCAGGCCCCGGCGAGCAGCGGCGCGAGGCAGAGCAGCAGCCGTCGGGAGACGCTGTCGGCCCAGGCCCCGGACGGCACCTCCAGCACGATGCCGGTCACCGACCAGACCACGAAGAGCGCGGAGATCTGCCCGACGGTGAGGCCGGTGGCGCCGAAGAGCAGGACGTACACCGGATAGATCAGCACGAAGTCGCTGAGGAACAGGTAGCAGTAGAGCGTGGTCGACAGCCGGCGGACGCGGGGGTCGGACACCCGCGTGGAGGTGAGGATCATCAGGGCCTTTCCACGGGACGGCACGGACGCGGGAGGTACGGCGTCCGTGGCGGCCCACGGTTTCGGCCTTCAGTGCCGGATCAACATCGCCAGGTCATCTGCCGATGCTAGCCCGGCCGGGGGCGGGGCGCGGCCCCGGCGGAACGCGTACGGCGGCGGGGCGGGACCTGGTCCGGTTCCGCCCCGCCGCCGTACGCCCGGTCAGCGCCGGGGCGGTTCGGGGTCCATCGGTGGAATGACCATGGTGGCCTCGCTGTCGGCGGTGGATCCGTCCACCGGCCCGGCCTGACGCGGCACCACAGCGGTCGGCGGGCTGTCGGACGCCCCGGTGGCGTCCCGGTCGGCGGGACGGGACACCACCTGGGTCTGCTCGGCCTCGTCGGCACGCGGCAGGACCTGGGTGCGCTCCGCCTCGTCGGGGCGGGACACCACCTGGGTGCGCTCGGCGTCGTCGTCCAGTGGGGCCGCCGGGGTGGGCGCGGCGGCGGCCGGCACCGGCGGGGTGGGGTCGGCCGCCGGTGCCGGGCTCAGCCGGGCCTCGACGTCGCGCCGGCCCGCCTGGTAGGCGCGGGCGTGGGTGGCGATGGTGCGGGACTCCTGCTCGGCCCGGGTCAGCCAGGACTCCCAGCGGGCCTGCATCGGGCGGATCAGACCGCCGCCGACCCCGACGACGAGGATGCCGCCGACGGTGGCGAGGACGGCGACGAGCACCGGCGTGGTGACCGCGGTGGCGACGCCGATCTGGTTGAGCGCGGCGATCACCCCGAGCCCGAGGATGAACACCGAGGCGATGTTGGCGAGCACCCGGCCGTAGGACAGGCCGCCGAGCGCGCTGCTGATGATGTCCTTGACCGCGTTGGCGATCGCGGCGGTGACGACCACGATGACGATCGCGACGAACGCCCGGGGCAGCCAGGCGATCACCCCGGCGATGAGGTCGGAGATCGGGTTGGGGCCCCAGATGCCGAAGGCGAGCTGGAGGGTCACCAGCAGCACGCCGTAGTAGGAGAGCTTGGCGACGATGTCGCTGGCGTCGTAGCGGGACCGGGCCAGGGCGGTCTTGATGCCGCCGCGCTCGACGGCCCGGTCGAAGTGCACCCGTTCCAGCACCTTGTCGACGATCTTGCGAACGGCCTTGGCGATCAGCCAGCCCGCCACCAGGATCGCCACGAAGGCGACCGCCTTGGGCAGGAAGAGCAGTACCGCCCGGAGGGCGTCGCCCGCCGCATCGCCGAAGTTGTCTGTCATCCGTGGTCCTCCACCGTCAGCTCGGTCGACCCCCGAAGCTACCCTCGGCCGGGACGCCGGAAACCAGGGCCGGTCAGCCCGACGTACAGGTCGGCAGCAGCGACACCACGACCGGGCCGGCGGGCGCCGAGGCGTTTCCGGCGTCGTCGACGGCGATCACCTCGACCGGGATCCTAGTCACCGCCTGAGGCACCGGCAGGTCACCGAGGGTGCCCCGGAAGGCCTCCGGGCCGATCTGGTCCATGGTGACGGTACGGGTGGCCCCGTCGAGGGTGTAACGGAAAACCACCCGGAGCAGGTCGCCGCCGGCCCGGTCGTCGACCACCGTGGCGGTGACAGTGGTCGACGTGACGCCGGCCGGGCAGCCCTTCGGCTCCACGGTGGCCGCGCTGGTGTCCAGGGCCGACACCGTCGGCGCGAACACGTCGGAGGGCAGCAGCGGGCTGATCGCCGTCGTCGGTGGCGTCGGGCCCGGGGTGCGTACCCGGGTGGTGGTCGCGGCGGCGGACCGGGGCGCGGCGGCGGTGGGCCGCGGGCCGGTGGTGGTCGCCGCCGGCGTGGGACTGCGGCTCGGCTCCGGTGGCACGACGGTGATCGCCGGCGCGGCGGCGAGCGGGGCCGGGCTGCGGGTGGCAGCGGCGGTCGCCCCCGGCACGGCGGCACCGTCGGCGAGGGTGAGCGGCCCGGGTCGGCGGGCGGCGTAGGTCACCCCGACGACGCCGGTCAGCAGGACCGCGGTCAGGCCCACCCCGACCAGGGCGCTGCGGGTGCCGCCGCGCCGGAAGGCGGCGCGGGGTTCGGCCGCGACGGCGACGGTGGCGGGAACGGGGACGCCGTCGGGGAAGGGGAGGTACGCGGTGAGCAGCGCGACCCGCTGGGCCAGTTGGTGCCGGCCCCGCTGCTCCCAGTCGCCGCCGTACGAGCGGGCGGCGGTGTGTTCCAGTTCGGCGAGAAAGATCTCGGCGGGCTGTGGCCGGTCGGCCGGGCACCAGGCCAACCCGTGGCGGAGCAGGTCGTGCACCGGTGCGGGGGTCGGGTCGGTCGGGACCGGTGCGGTGGCGTGCTGCGCGCGCAGGGTGGCCGCGTCCTGCCCGTCGTAGGGGGGTCGACCGGTCAGGCACTCGAAGAAGGTCGCGGTGGCGGCGTAGATGTCGCCGGCCGGTTCGGCGGGGGCGCCCGTCCACTGCTCCGGGGCCAGGTGGCGACGGGTGCCGGCGGCCGGCGGGGTGATGCCGAAGTCGGTGAGCTTGGTCCACCCGTCAACGCCGACGAGGACGTTCTCCGGCCGGTGGTCGCGGTGCACGACGCCCCGGGCGTGCGCGGCGGCGAGCCCGGCGAGCGAGCCCTTGAGGACGCAGAGCGCGGCCTCCGGTCCGACGGGCCCGTGCGCGCGCAGCAGGTGACGCAGGGTCGGCCCGTTGACCAGTTCCAGCACGACCGCCGCGCCGGAGCGCGACTCGGCGTACTCGTAGAGCCGGCAGACGTGCGGATCGTCCACCTCGACGAGCAGCCGCGCCTGCTCCCGGAAGGCCATCCGGAAGGCGGCGTCGTCGGCGAGGGTGCCGGGCAGGTAGCGGATGGCGACCGGGGTGCCGGTGGCGTCGTGGGTGGCGAGCAGCACCTCGCCGGACGCGCCCACGCCGAGTTGACGCACCGGGGTGTAGCCGGACAGCCGCCAGTCGCCGGTCACCCGCCGGCCCTTCCGGTCCACCGGGACTGGTCACAGGTCACACTGCTCATTCTTACCCGGTGCGAGCTGCGGTCCATCGGCGCAATGGTTGTTTCCTCGCGTCCGGACGTCCGCCCCCGGAGATTAGTTCCGGTCACCGGGTGTCGTCGGGAGGGGCGGGCAGGGGCGGGCAGAGGCCGTAACGTGGTGACCCCGCCACAGCCGGCCCCGGGAGGACACCGATGGACGAGCGGTACCCGCCGATCGAGCCGTACGACCACGGCATGCTCGACGTCGGCGACGGCAACCGGGTCTACTGGGAGGTGTCCGGCAACCCGGCCGGGCGGCCCGCGCTGTTCGTCCACGGTGGACCGGGTTCGGGCAGCGGCCCGTGGGCCAGGCGGTCCTTCGACCCGGCCCGTTACCGGGTGGTCCTCTTCGACCAGCGCAACTGTGGGCGCAGCACCCCGCATGCCAGCGACCCGGCGACCGACCTGCGCCACAACACCACCGCCCACCTGATCGCCGACATGGAGCGGCTCCGCGAACACCTCGGCGTCGACAGCTGGTTGCTCTACGGCGTCTCGTGGGGCTCGACGCTGCTGCTGGCGTACGCGCAGCGGCACCCGGCGCGGGTGTCCGGGATCGTCATCGCCGCCGTCACCACCACCCGCCGGTCGGAGATCGACTGGCTCTACCGGGGCGTCGGCAGGTACTTCCCCCGCGAGTGGGAACGGTTCCTCGCCGGTGGCGGCGTCGGCCCGGACGACGACGTGGTGGGCGCGTACGCCCGGCTGGTGGAGGACCCGGACCCGGCGGTACGGGAGCGCGCCGTGCTGGACTGGTGCGCCTGGGAGGACGCCGCGGTCTCCGCCGAGGGGGTGGGCACCCCGTACGGTGACCGGCCGTCGGCGGACCGGACCGCCATGGTCCGGATCTGCGCCCGCTACTTCTCGCACGGGGCGTGGCTGGCCGAGGGCGAGCTGATCCGGCACGCGGGTCGGCTGGCCGGGACACCGGGCGTGCTGATCCACGGCCGGGTCGACCTGGGCAGCCCGCCGGTCACCGCCTGGGAGCTGCACCGGGCCTGGCCGGGTTCACAGTTGCACCTGGTCGAGGAGGCGGGCCACTTCGGCACGGCGGCGACCCGGCGGCACGTACTGGCCGCCCTCGACCACTTCGCCGCCGCCGGCTGAACAGCCGGCCGCTGTGCGACAGGCAGTGCGGCAACGATCGATGCCGCCCCCTAGCGCCGACCACCGTGGTGGCAATATCCTCCATCTCAAGCGCAACCGTTGGAGCTAGTTTTCACATCTGTCGGCAGTGCCGCTGCCGGTCGCCGAGGAGCCCGACATGCCCGACGCACGCCCCGCCCTCGACCGTCGTACCCTGCTGCGGGCCGGCCTCGGCGCGGCCACCGTCGCGGTCGTCGGGTCCGACCTGGCCCTGCCGGCCGCCGCCCGGGCAGCCCCCGGCCCGGATCTGGACTGGATCATCGGCTGCGACGAGTGGGACGCCCGACCGCCGGCCGACCCGCTGTCGGTCAGCACGATCCCGACCAACAAGATCATCGTGCACCACATGGCCTTCCCGAACGTCACCGACCACTCCCGGGAACAGGCGGTCAAACTGGCCCACGACTGCCAGGACCTACACATGGACGGCAACGGGTGGTCCGACACCGGTCAGCACTTCACCGTCAGCCGGGGCGGGTACGTGCTGGAAGGACGGCACGGCAGCCTGGACCGCCTGCGGGCCGGCGACCGGCAGATGGTCTCGGCGCACTGCCCCGGCGAGAACGGCCGGGCCATCGGCATCGAGAACGAGGGCACCTACGTCACCGACACCCCGCCGCAGGACCTGCTCGACTCGCTGGTCAGGCTCTGCACCACCATCTGCCGGCAGTACGGGCTGCACGCCCACGACATCTTCGGCCACTGGGACTTCCGCACCACCCTCTGCCCCGGCGCGCAGTTCTACCGGCTCTTCCCCGGCGTACGTCGGGAGGTCTTCCGCAAGCTCGGCACCCGACCGGCCGACGTGCCGGCCCGCCGCTGGCCGGACCTGTGGCGCTTCGTCAGCTCCCCCGCCGTCCAGGTCGCCCAGTACCTGCTGGCCTACCGGGGCTACCCGGTCACCCCGAACAGCACCTTCGACGCCGCCACCATCGCCGCGATCGCCGACTGGCAGGCCCGCAACGGCATCCCGGTCGACGTCGACGCCACCCTGACCGCCCCCACCTGGGAGACCCTGGCCCCGGAACTGGACCGGCACGCCACCGGCCTGCCGGTGCAGGCGGTGCAGTTCATCCTGAACTGGAAGGGCTACGCCGAGGTCACCGTCACCGGCGGATACGACCACGCCACCCGCCGGGCCGTCCAGGACATCCAGGCGTTGCACGGCCTGCCCCGCACCGGCACGGTCACCACCGGCACCTGGTGCGCCCTGGTCGGCGGGGTCGTCCGGCAGTCGTTCCGCCACCACTGATCCGCGCGCCACACGGGCGGCCCGTTTGGGCGGCGGCGGCAACGGGGAGAGTGGCCGGCATGACGTGGGCCCGCCGCACCGTACCCGTGATCGCCGCCGCCGTCGCCGGCCTCGCCGCCCGCGACGTCCTCCAGCGCGACCACGCGCTGCTGCGCAACTTCCCGCTGGTGGGACGGGCCCGCTACCTGCTGGAGTCGATCGGGCCGGAGCTGCGGCAGTACATCGTCGCCGGCAACGACGAGGAGCGGCCGTTCACCCGGGACCAGCGGCGCTGGATCTACGCCTCGGCCAAGCAGGAGAACAACTACTTCGGCTTCGGCACCGACAACGACATCGAACGCAGCCCCGGCTACCCGATCATCAAGCACCGCACGTTCGCCCGGACCGTCCCGTCGTCGGTGCCGACCGCCGGGCACGACGTACGGCTGCCGGCGGCGAAGGTGCTCGGCGGGGCACGCGGGCGGGCCAGGGCGTTCCGCCCGGGATCGGTGGTCAACATCTCCGGGATGAGCTTCGGATCGTTGTCCGGCAACGCGGTGAGCGCCCTGAACCAGGGGGCCGCGCTGGCCGGCTGCCTGCAGAACACCGGCGAGGGCGGATTGTCGCCGTACCACCGCCGGGGCGGTGAGCTGGTCTTCCAGCTCGGTACGGCGTACTTCGGCTGCCGGGACGCCCGGGGCCGGTTCGACCTCGCCCGGCTGCGTGACCTGGTCGCCGGTGCCCCGGTGCGGGCTCTGGAGATCAAGCTCAGCCAGGGTGCGAAGCCCAGCCTGGGCGGGCTGCTGCCCGGGGCGAAGGTCTCGGCCGAGATCGCCGCCACCCGGGGCATCGTGCAGGGGGAGGACTGCGTGAGCCCGTCGCGGCACGCCGAGTTCTCCGACTGCGACAGCCTGCTCGACTGGGTGGAGCTGCTGGCCGCCGAGACCGGGTTGCCGGTCGGCATCAAGTCCGCCGTCGGTGACCTCGGGTTCTGGGAAGAGCTGACCACGCTGATGCGGGACACCGGCCGGGGCGTCGACTTCGTCACCGTCGACGGCGGCGAGGGCGGCACCGGCGCCGCGCCGCTGATCTTCACCGACTCGGTGTCGCTGCCGTTCCAGCAGGGCTTCGCCCGGGTCTACCGCACCTTCGCCGAGCGGGGGCTGCACGAGCAGACGGTGTTCGTCGGCGCGGGCAAGCTGGGCCTGCCGGACAACGCGGTGGTGGCGTTCGCGCTCGGCTGCGACCTGGTCAACGTGGGCCGGGAGGCGATGCTGGCGATCGGCTGCATCCAGGCGCAGAAGTGCCACACCGACACCTGCCCGACCGGCGTCGCCACCCAGAACGCCTGGCTGGCCCGGGGCCTGGACCCGGCCCGCAAGTCGGTACGGGCGGCGAACTACCTCGGCACCCTGCGCCGGGACCTGGTGAAGGTCGCCGAGGCGTGCGGGGTCGAGCATCCGGGGCTGATCGACACCGACGCGGTCGAGATCCTCGACGGCCGCACCTCGGCCCGGCCGCTGCGGGAGGTCTACGGCTACCAACCGCAGTGGGGGCTGCCGTCGGCGGCCGACCGGGCGGAGATCGCCCGGCTGATGGCCGGTGAGGCGCCGCAGGGCGGCAGCGCTCCCCCGTCGGCCACCGCCCAGGGCTGATCCGCCGTCGGCCGACTGCGTCGCGGCCCCGCCCACGGGCTACCCGACGCCGGTCACCAGGCGCAGGGCGCGTAGTCCTTGAGGAAGCAGCCGTACAGTTCCTCGCCCTGCTCGCCCCGGACGATCGGGTCGTACACCCGGGCCGCCCCGTCGACCAGGTCCAGCGGGGCATGGAAACCCTCGTCGGCGAGGCGCATCTTCGTCGGGTGCGGGCGCTCGTCGGTGATCCAGCCGGTGTCGACGCTCGTCATCAGGATGCCGTCGGCACGCATGTCCTCGGCGCTGGTGCGGGTGAGCATGTTCAGCGCCGCCTTGGCCATGTTGGTGTGCGGGTGCCCCGCCCCCTTGTAGCCCCGGGCGAACTGCCCCTCCATCGCCGAGACGTTCACCACGTACGACCGCCCGGCCGGGGCGGCGGCCAGTGCCGGCCGGAGCCGACTGACCAGCACGAACGGGGCGGTCACGTTGCACAGCTGCACCTCGAGCAGCTCGACCGGGTCGACCTCGTGCACCCGCTGCACCCAGCTGTTGGTGTCACCCAGGTCGGGGGCGAGCCCACCGGCGTCGACGGCGGTGGCGGCGGCGATCCGCTCCGGCGTGGCGGACCGGCCGGTCAGCGCCAGCGCGGTGAGGGCGTGCGGGGCGATGGTGGCGGCCGGCAGCGAGCCGTCCGGCAGCGCCAGGGTGACGCCCCGGCCACCGGTGAAGGTGAGCAGCTCAGGCAGCGGCCCCTCGGGCAGCGCCGCCGTCTCGGCGGCGACCAGGTGGGCGTACGCGCCGGGGGTGCGGCGTACCGTCTGCGCGGCGTTGTTGATCAGGATGTCCAGCGGGCCCTGCGCGGCGACCGAGTCGGCAAGCGCCACCACCTGGGCGGGGTCGCGCAGGTCGATGCCGACGACCCGCAGCCGGTGCAGCCAGTCGGCGCTGTCGGGCATGGCGGTGAACCGGCGGACCGCGTCGTGCGGGAACCGGGTGGTGATCGTGGTGTGCGCGCCGTCGCGCAACAGGCGCAGCGCGATGTACATGCCGATCTTGGCCCGGCCCCCGGTGAGCAGCGCCCGCCGCCCGGTCAGGTCGCACCGCGCGTCGCGGCGCTCCCGGTTGAGGGTGGCGCAGGCGGGGCAGAGCTGGTGGTAGAACGCGTCGACCTCGCGGTAGCGGGTCTTGCAGATGTAACAGCCGCGCGGGTTGATCAGGGTGCCGGCGATGTCGCCTGCGGTCGGCGAGGCGAGCGGGATGCCCTTGGTCTCGTCGTCGATGCGACCCGGGGCACCCGTGGCGGTGGCCGCGGTCACCGCCCGGTCGTGGGCCAGGACGGTTTCCCGCCGCTCCTCGCGTCGCCGCTGCTTCACCATCTTGAACAGCCGGGCGGTGGCCCGCTGCACCCGCACCACGTCCGGGTGGTCGCTGGGCAGCGCCTCCAACGCCGCGAAGACGCGCAGCGCGACCGCCAACTCGTCCTGGTCGACACCGGGGGCGTCGGCGTCGCGCCCTGGTTGTCCGCCGTTGTCCACCGTCATGCCCGCTATCGTCCCGCCCTCACGCCCGGGGCCGACCGCCGGCCCGACCCGGGAACTCTACGCACCCGGGCCGGGCCGGCGCGACGCCTGGGCGCGGCGGCGACGGTGAGCTGGGCCACCGTCACCCATGGGCGGCGGCGGGGACGTGGCGGTGCGTCACCGCTTGCTACCGTGTCGGTGATCCCGGCGGCCGATGGTCGTCGACGTCCCCTGGGGAGGGTCGGATGTGGGCGGACGAGGCGGCGCTGGACGCGGCGGGACGCCGGCTCGACGGGTGGGAGTCGTCGTTCGCCCACCGCGCGGAGCAGGCGAAGACCCTCGCCGCCCAGGCGCAGGCCCTGACCGGCACCGCCCGCAGTCCCGACCGGACGATCGAGGTCACCGTCGACCCCACCGGCCTGCTGGTCGGCCTGCGGCTGGACGAACAGACCCGGCGGCACTCCGCCGCCCACACCGCCCAGCAGATCATGGCGACCACCCGCGCGGCCCGCGCCGACCTGCTGCGGCAGCTCACCGAGGCCACCACCCGGGTCCTCGGCGCCGACGACCCGACCGCCCGGGCGATCATCGAGTCGCACCGGCAGCGGCTCGACCCCGGCCAGGGCACGCCGGATGCCCACCGGTGACGGGATCCGGGTCGACCCGGACGACCTGACCGCGCACGCCGCCCACCTCGACCGCTGCGCCGACAGCCTCGACACCGCCCGCCGGGCCGGCCAACATGTCCGGCTCGACGCCGGCGCGTACGGGCAGCTCTGCGCGATCATGCCGGCGCTGCTCGACGGCCTCCAGCGGACGCTTGTCGACAGCGTCGGCACCGCCGCCGGGTCGGTCCGGGACACCGCCGGGAAGCTGCGGTCGGGCGCCGACGGCTACCGGGCCGCCGACGCCCGCGCCGCCCGACAACTCGACCGGGTACGGGACCGCCGGTGACCGGCAATCCGCTGGTCGCCACGGCGGCACCCGCCGACCCCAGCGCCTGGGCCGGGATCTGGATCTGCGAGGACATCGGACTCATCGCGCAGGGCATCCGCACCGGCAGTTGGATCGACGGCAGCCTCGGCGTGGTCAGCGCCGGCCTGGACGCCCTCGCGCTCGTCTCCGACCCGGTCGGCGCGCTGCTCCAGTACGGCATCGCCTGGCTGGTCGAACACGTCAAGCCGCTCAGCGAGGCCCTGGACTGGCTCGCCGGTGACCCCGCGCAGATCACCGCGCACGCCCAGACCTGGCGCAACGTCGCCGCCTCGCTCCGCGCGGACGCCGCCGAGCTGACCCACGCCGTCCGCACCGAGGTCGCCGGCTGGGGCGGCAGCGCCGGCCCCGCCTACCGGGCCTGGGCCGCCGAGCAGCACCGGGCCATCACCGGCCTCGCCCAGGGTGCGGACACCCTCGCCGCCGCCACCGAAGGCGCCGCCGGCCTGGTCGCCGCCGTCCGGCTCCTGGTCCGCGACGCCATCGCCGCCTGCGTCTCCCGCCTCATCGTGTACGCGGGCGAACTGCTCGTCACCGGCGGGCTCGCCACACCGCTGGTGGTGGAGCAGGTCACCACGCTTGTGGGGTCCTGGGCTGCACGGATCGCGCGACTGCTGCGAGGGTTGCTGGCCAGCCTGCGAAGGTTGCTGCCCGAGCTCCGCCGCCTCGGCGACCTCATCGACAAACTCAAGCAGGCACTGGGACGGCTACGGGACGGCGGTTCCCGTGGGGAAGGGCCGTTGCCAGCAGAGAAGGGATCATCCTCTCCAGAACACGGGCAGAGCCCTGACTTCGACCCGGGAACCCACAAGGGGCCACTCGGAGCAGCCTTCCGCCCCGGTGTCGAGGATCCCCGTGGCCTGTTCGATCCGAAGGAACGAGATATCGCCGACCGGGTCGCCGAGCAGGGCGATATGGTGCACCCGAGGGAACGGATAGATGACATTCATGGAAGCAAGAACCCCGATGCGATGATCCGATCCAGCCCTGCAGACCCCGGCGTGGTGACCGAGTTCAAAACCCTCGACAGGCCCAGCAGCGAGGCAGTCCGCCGCAACATCTTGACTGCGGGTAAACAGGTCGCACAGACGGACGGAGGCGATTTGATCATCGACGGACGCGCAGTCGGGCTGACCGAGGAGGACGCGCGACGAGGTTTCGCACGAGCGCTCGGGCAGCATCGACAGCATGGAAGCGTCCTGCCTGATCAGGTTCGGATCGTTCTCGGTGACAATCGAATCCTCACCCTCCCCGAATAGCCATTGGTGCGAAAATGTCGACGCTGGAACATGTTTTCATCCACACCCAGGACCCGCCGGAGGTCGCCGCTGCCCACATCTCGTCCGCAGTCGGCATGAAGATCTCGACCGGCCCCGACAACGGCATCTACCTCAGCCGCCCCGCTCACGCAGATCCGACCAAGGAGGTGGGAGGTGAGATCGCCCGCAACTTCCTCGCGTACCCGTCGGACATCCCGGAGGAGCAGTCTCTCCTGGACGGATATGAGATCCTCTGGGACTTCGCGTACACCGGGCGGAACCGCGATGTCCAACTGAAGGAGGCCCGCCGTGCCTTCGAGCAGCTCACGACCGCCCGGTTGTGGCCGGCGGCTCTGGTGGCGGGGCTCGACACCCTCGTCGCAGCCTGGAACCCTGTCCTCGGGCTCACGTGGTTTCCGCCCGACACCTCGCCGGACGCGGATGACTACGCTGCCTGGAGCGGCTACCTCGCCCAGCTACGCGCCTGACTCCCGGGAGTTCAATGGCGACACCCGACGACCGGCTGAGGACGTCCGCCTCGCTTCCGCCGCCCTGGGTACCACGGCGCTGGGACGGGGGAGGCGCGATCCCTCGACGCACTGACGGGAAACACCGCCGAGGCATCCCGGTTTATCGCGCGGCATTCAGGAGGCCGCCGATGAAGACAGCGGGCTTCTTCCGAGAGCTCGGCCCGGATCCGGTCGAGGTCCACGCCGAGAGCATCCGCACCCACCTGACTTCACCACCGCTGCCCGATGCCGATCGTGTGATCCAGTACCTGCGCGACGGGCACGGCCTGATCGACGTGATGGGTGCGGAACTGGACGTCCTCGGCAGTGGCCGACATCTGGTCGGCGGCGCCTGCGTGTTGACGGACGGCGAATGGCCCTGGCTTGACGACCTGCGGTTCTACGTGACCACCTACCATGTACGCCTTCCAGGGGACTTCCTCGCCTCCGTCCGGGCAGGCGACTACCAGCTCCCCGAATTGCGGGGCGAGGAGCTGCGCGCGGGAGGTAGGGAAGCGATGCGCATCCTTGGCTACCACCGACCTATCCCCTCATCGTCCCGATGAGATTGTCCGCGTAACGGCCATGGCTGGTCTCATCGTGCTGAGGCCCAGCGTCGATTGGACGGCGACCGGCGGTCTGTTCGACTGGGCGCTGGAGTTCCTCATCTCAAGGCTCTCCGACAGGCAGGTCGCGGACCAGCTTCAGGAGATCGTCGACAACAACCTCGGCTCGGTCTGGGTCCATGAACTGCCGCCCAGCGCGCAGGCGGAGATCATCGGGCACTGGCGACGCGACCTGGTGGAAGCCGGCAAGCAGGATCTCCCGGACAGCGACCACAAGACCGACGTGCTCCGCCACCTCCAGGAACTGGTGGACGCCACCTACCCGGCCGGCCGTCCAGGCTGAGGTAAGACGAGATCATGACACTTGACGATCTCACTGCGATGATGGCTGCTGACGAACACCGCAGGTACGAGAGCAGTCCCGACAGTGCCCTCTCCATCGTTGCGCCGCCGGGATACACCCATGCCATCATCGCGACCCGCCTCATGGTGTGGCTCGCCCAGGGCGGCATCCCGGCGGACCGGCTCGCACAGGCGGTCGGGCTGCGCATCCCCGGACGGCAGGGTGGGGTCGGCGGACGCATCCCAGATCTGGTGGTGTGGAGCAAGGAGCAGGCCGATGGGGTCTGGCTGCCGGTGGCCGACGTGCTGCTCGTCATCGAGATCGTCTCACCCGGTTCCGAGGGCGTGGACACGGTAACGAAGCGCAGTGAGTACGCCGCCGCAGGAATCCCCCAGTACTGGATGGTCGACCAGGACCAGGCGCAGACGGTGACGATGCACCATCTGGACGGCGACCGCTACGCCGTGCGGGCCAGCATGCCGCTCGCGTGGGTGCTCAACACCGACCCGGCAGAGCACGACCTCGGCTGACCGCACCGCCACACCTCAGGCCGTCAGGATGGCCGGTTCCTCCCCTCCCCTACCCCAGCAAGTTTCGTGAACCGGCTGGTCACGCTGCTTCCGTCGCGAAGGTAGTCGGCGAGTTTGAATCCGTACGCCGGCCCGGACCACTACGGCGTGTCGCGCACTGCGTAGGCCGGCTGGGCCTCGGCTTCCGCGTCGTCATTCGTCGGTGTCGGCGGAGCGCCGGTTGCGGGTCCGGTGGGCGCGCGCCGCCTTCGCCTGCGGCGTTCCGCCCCGGCCACCCTCCGTCCAGGAGACCTTGCTGTAGTCGTCCCAGCGGGCGTCGAGCTTGGCCGCATCGCTTTGCTCGTCCGGCGTGACGGTGAAGTAGTCGCAGCCGCTCGCCTGCATCTGCATCCATACCGCGTTGACGATGTCGGCGTACTGATCTGGTCCCACGCCCCGGAGGCGTACGGTGAACTCCCGCTCGTCCTGGCTCACGGCAGGCGGATTCCGGTGCAGGGGTTGCTGTGCGCGGGGCGGTGCCGCATCCAGAAGACCACGTCGAGGACCCGGAGCAGGCTCACCGCCTCGGGCAGGCCCGCCTCGTCGTGCAGTGCGCGGAGCCGCTGCCCCAACACGCCGTCCTCCTCGCGGAGCCTGCCGTGCAGCCACTCCCAGAAACCCGAGCCGGTGCGGTAGGCGCAGGACACCACCGCGTCGTACACCGGCACCAGCTTCGGACGTTTGCGGGCGAGCAGCTTGCCGGCGATGACCCACCCGATGCCGTCCGCGTCACGCAGCGCCCGCCACGCGATGTCCGCAGCACCGCCCACCACCACCAGGGGGTACGCCTCGTCGGTGCCCAGCGCGACGTCGACCGGAATCCTCGCCAGCTCGGCGGCGACCCGTTCACCGAGCGGCCCCTGCAACAGGTCGAGCGCGCGCCGGGGCGGCACTCGCACATCGAGCAGTTCCACCGCGACGAGGTCCTCGGCGGTGATGGCACCGGTCGTCCCGGGGCGGCTGCCGCCACCACCGAGGTGTTCGAACTGGCCTCCGGTGAACGCCTCGTCGCCGGTGGCCAGATAGTAACGTCGCAGGTCGGAGACCGACCGGGGGTCGTCGAGCACGGCCAGCATCTCGGCGAGAGTCAGGGGCTGGGGCACACTTCTCCTTCGGGGTCTAACGGTCAGTGGCGGCGAACGTCAGGTACGGGCTGGGTGTTCCGCTCCACGAGGCGTAGAGGACCTCGCGGGCGCGGGTGCTGGCGACGAAGAGCAGGCAGCGTTCCCGGAGCAGGTCGTTATCGTGTTGCACCTGGTCCACCTCGGCCGGCGTCACCTCCTTGGCGAAGGGGATCGTCTTGGCGTTGAGGCCCACCATCGCCACGCAGCGGAACTCCAGGCCCTTCATGGCGTGCATGGTGGCGAGCCGTACCCCGTCGACGTCCGCGCCGGGCTGGTCGCGTACCCAGGCGGTGGGGATGCCGGCGGCGGTCAGCTCGTCGTGCATGCTGCGCAGTGTGGTGGTGAACCGGGCGCAGACGGCGATCTCGCCGGGCCGGACGCCCTGCCCCAGCCACTCCCCCACCCGCTGTGCCAACGCCGCCCCCTCGGCCTGCGGCGTCGGATGTCCCTGCGCCTGCGGTCGCCTGCCGTGCAGCAGCGACCGGTAGCCGGTGAGGTTGTCCTCGCCGTCGCCGCCGAGTGCGTCGACCCGCGCTCCGACGAGCACCTGGGTCGCCCAGCCGAGGATCTCTTCGGTGCTGCGGTAGTTGATGCGCAGCCGGCTGCTGCGCCCGGTGACGCTGATGCCGAGGGAGCCGAGCGACACCCGGGAGTCGTAGATCCGCTGGTGCGGGTCGCCGGTGATGAACAGGTCGTCCGGTCCAGGCGGCACGGCGGCACGCAGCACCCGCCACTGCGCGGGGTGCAGGTCCTGCGCCTCGTCGACCACCACGTGGTCGTAACCGTGGGTGGCCCGGTCCGCGTCGGCGAGCAGGTCCGCGGCCCGTGCGCAGATCTGCAGGTAGGTGGCGGAGCCGGCGGCAGTCAGCTCCGCGTGGAACATCTCGACGGCCTCCCACAGCCGGTCACGTTGCCGGGTGCCCAACGCCGAGCCCCGTCCACGCCGGCTGGCCGCGCGGTACCCGTCCCGGCTGCGCACGTCGTGGGCGAGGATCACGTGCCGGTACTCCTGGGCGAGGAACTGTTCGGTCCAGGGCAGGGCCAGCCGGCGGCAGACCCGCCGCCACACCTGCCGCTCGTCGGAGTCACCGACGGGGGTCGGCGCCCGGCCGGCGAGGGCGCGCACGGTGCGGTTGGCGAAGGCGTTCACCGTGGTCACCTCCACCCGCGACAGTTGCTTCTCGTCGTCGAGCAGCAGCGCCAGGTGTTCGCGCAACGTCGCGGCCAGGGCGTTGGTGTACGTGGTGAGCAGCACCCGGTTGTCGGGCGTACGCGACAGCAGGTGCTTGACCCGGTGCAGCGCCGCTACCGTCTTGCCGGTGCCCGGCCCCCCGGTCACCTGGGCCGGCCCGCCGTAGGACACCCGGTAGGCGACGCGGCGCTGCGAGGGGTGCAGGAAGACCCGCCACGCGGCGAACGGCTTGTCCAGGATCTCGGCCAGTTCGTCGGGCCGGGTGACCAGGGTGATCCGGTTGGTGGTGTTGGCGATCGCCATCGCCAGGCTTTCGCTCGGCTCGTCCGGCGCGTCGGCCGGGCGGCGTTGGGCGACCAGGTCGCGGTAGACCTCGTCCGGGGTGAACCCCTCGGCGAGGTACTGCAACACCTCGAACTGGTCCTCGGGCAGCAGCGTCCCGAACGCCTCCAGCTGTGGCTTGTCGATGATCGTGCGGACGGCCCGCAACACCTGGTCGTCGATGCCGAGGTGCCGCAACGCCGTGTCCGGGTGCTTGGCGAACAGCAACGTCGGTGCCTGCGCCGCCGCCTTCTCCAACGCCGGGGTGAGCTGCTCGATGGCGACCGCGTTACGGACCTCCAGCGCCCGCGTCGCGGTGTTGACGGTGTAGAGCCGCTTCGCCGCCCAGGTGTACGCGCCGTCGTGCGGCACGACGTTGAGCAGCAGGAACGTGTCGCTGCCGTCGTCGGGGGCGAGCACCACCCCACGCCAGAAGTCGTTGATCCGGATGGTCCGCATGCGCGGGTCCCGGGCGTTGTTGACCGACTCCAGGTGCAGTCCCTTGTCGGCGTGCAGCTCGGCAATGGTGAGTTGCTGGAACTTCTCCATCGCCTTGCGTACGCCGGCCCTGACGGGCTTCTCCAGGACGTCGAAGCTGTGCCAGAAGCTGTTGGCGAAGGCGAGCTGCGGCACGGACGGGACCTCCGGGTCGAGGGATGCGGATCGTCTAGACCAGGTCGGTTTCGTCAGGGGTGCTGATCTGTGCCTGGTCGTAGAACCAGCGCAGATGGTCGAGCAGTGCGTCCCGGGCCTCGGCATCGGCGAGTACCGTCAGCGGGAAGTTCGGCCGCAGGGCGAGCTTGGCGGCGGCGATCTCCACACCCGGCAGCTGGTTCAACCGCTGCCGCAACTCCTCCCGCAGGGTCACGCCGTCGAACGGCGTACGGATGCTGAGGTGCTGGAAGACCACCTCGCACTTCCCGCTGGGGTAGACCGTCACCGGCCAGATGTTGCCGTACTCGTGTCCCTTTTCCCGGGCCAGCAGGAAGCAGGAGGTCTCGTCGCCGTCGCCGTAGCCGAGGGCGCCGCCCATGGTGGTCCACGCGTCGAGCACGACGGCGGTGGCCGTGGCGACCGCCGGCTCCTGGGACGCGGTGAGCTGCTCCATGAACCGCGCCGCGCGGTCGACGTCGCCGCGGGAGCGGGATCGCGGCTCGGGCAGGTCGGGCGGCGTCACCCCGGCGAGCTGGGCCAACTCCTCGACGGTGATGCGCTGGGCCTGATCGGCGCGACCGTACTGGTCGAAGGTCACGCCCTCGGCGCGCAGCACGTCACGCGGGTCGTCGCTGCGGCCGGGTTCGAGCCACCGGAAGTTACCCGCGACGATCCCACCGGCCTGGAGCACCCGGTGGGCGTTCAGGGTCGGATGGTTGGCCAGCCGGTTCCCCACCGGTTGCGGTGCCGTGCCGATCAGGGCGGCCAGGTCGCCGTAGGTGGTCCACGCGCCGGCCGGCAGCTCGGCGAGCGCCTTCGCCAGCACGTCCCAGGGCACCTCGGACTCGTTGTCGGTCTCCCCGGTGGGGCCGGGCCAGATGGTGACGATCCGGTCGGCGAGGGCGTCGGCCCGCGCCAGGATCTCCGAGCGACCCCACCGCTGCCGGTCGGCGATGTCCCGGCTCAACTGGACACCGCTCTTCGCCAGGGCGACCCGCTTGGCGGCGAACGGCTTGTTGCTCAGCTCCGAGTTGTAGCCGGTGAGCGTCAGGTTCCCCAGGGTGTGCACGAGCGCGTCGTGCGCCTCGCCGGGGGTTTCGTCCGCGTCGAGGTCGGCGGCGAGCATCTGCGCCCACTCGTCGCTGAGGGTCTGCGGCAGCACGTGTTCGATGGTCAGCTTCTCCAGCGCCACCGGCTCCTTGCTGTCATGGGACTCCTCCAGCCAGCGCAGCACCAGGTTGCGCTGGTTGGCCCGGCCGTTGAGGTAGAACGGGATGGTCCGCACCAGCGTCCGCAGGCTCGCGTCGGTGGCCCAGTGCTTGCGGCCCGTCGACAGGTATTTCCGCACCGCCTCGTGGACCGGCAGGTCCTGGTCCATCTCGGTGACCACGGCGAGCAGGATGCGGTTGATGTTCATGGTGCTGCGGCCGATCAGCAGCCGCCGGACGAAGAAGCTCTCCAGGTAGAGCATCGCGGCGGCGATCTGGTCGGAGGTCGCCGTGCCCTGGTCCCGCCGGTCGAGCAGGTGCAGCAGCACCGGGTAGACGGTGGTGGTGCCCCACGCGCTGAGCCGCTCCAGCCGTTGCCGTACGCCCGGGTCCTGTTCCTCGGTGGGGTGCAGAATCACCCGCAGCAGCGCGCCGAGCCGGCTGAACCGCTGCACCTCGGCTTCGACGTCCGCTTCGGTGCGCAGCTTTTCGAGACGTTCCTGCTGGGTCGAGTACGTGTCGGTCTGCTTGACCTTCGGGTCGCGGTGGACCAGGTCGAGCCAGAAGAGCAGGACCAACTCCGTCGGGGTGAACCGCTGCTGGAGCGGCAACCAGAGCGACTCGTAGACGGCCGGTCCCCGGTGGGGCAGCCGCATGAAGATGTAGTTGCGCAGCAGGTCGGCCTGGGTCAGCGTCAGCCCGGTGTTGTTCAGCGACTCGAAGATCCGGTAGACGTTGTCACCGGGCTTGGCGGTGATCGCCACCAACGCCAGCCCGGTGATCACGGCGCTCTCGATCTGCGCGATGGCGATCGGCTCCTCGGCGGTGCCGAGGGCGTCCAGCGCCTTGGCGAAGAACCGGTACGCCCGGCCCACCGCGTCGTCCCCGCCCGCGTGCGGTGTCGACTTCACGCAAGCCGTGTACGCGTCCCGGTCGGCCTGGGTGGGGACCAGCTTCAACCAGCGCTGTTCCTCGAACGGGTTGGTCAGGTACTGCTGGTCCAGCCGGAGCCGGTGTTTCGGGCTTTCGTGCTCGGCCCGGTGGTCACGGATGGCGCAGAGCAGGATGGTCAGCGTGGTGAGCCGCTGCTGGCCGTCCACCACCAGGTATTCGGCGACGCCGACCGGACCCATGGCGGGGCTGGGCGCGAGCACCAGCGAGCCGATGAAGTGGGTGGCCCCCGGATGGTCGGCCCGGTCCCTGGCGAGCTGGCAGACGTCGTCCCAGATCCGGGCGAATTGAAGCTCGGTCCACGAATAGGTCCGCTGGTAGAGCGGCACGAGGTATTGCCTCGTGCCCTCCAGCAGACCCTGCAACGTGGTTTCGTGCGCCGCGACCATTCCGACCCCGTCCCTTTTGGACCCACCCTGAGCCGGCAAGACAATCAGATCAAGGACCGACGGGGCAAACACGCAGGGAAGGTTGCCCCGTCGGATAGACGACAGCGCGCCGGCCGGCACCAAAGCCGCTCGTTGTGCCACACGACGGTCGTTGCGCAATTCCCATCTGGAGGCCGAGTTGAGGGGACGACGTGAGAAGGCAGACGACGTGTCTCCGCTGCCTGACCTTCTCCGCAGGAATCCCGGGGAACGGCTCGATCTGACGGACTACTGGGCCGACTTCGAGGACCGGTTCTGGAAGGCGGCGGCACCGGGGTTCTGGAAACTGGAACGGCAGCAGACATTCAAGGAGCCCACTGACGAGAGCTGGCGGGCCTTCGCCGACGGCCGTTGGGCCGACTCGCTGCGCATCCTTCAAGGTCATCGTCCCGAGTTCGCCGACTACTACCGCCGGGTCGCCGGGAGCGGCTTCGCCACCCGACGGGTACGGGTCGTCGCCGAACCCCTCACGCCGTACCTTCAGTGGGAGCTGCATGTGTTGCGGCTGCGCCACGAGTACGGCGGCCTGACCCGGGTGGTCGACCCGACCCGGATCGCCAGTGCTGAGGCGACAGACGTGCTGCCGGAGATCTACACCCTGGGCACCGAGGTCATGTACGAGGCGGTCTACGACGCCTGCGGGGTTCTGGCGGCGGCCCGCCGCTGGCGTGACCCGGAGCTGGTGGCGCGCTGTCAGGCATTCGTCGAGTCGCTCTACCGCGACGGCGAACCACTGGACGTGTTCTTCGCCCGCGCGGTGGCACCCCTGCGGCCACCGCGGTCCGGATGACGCGGTGGGCGAGACCGACAGTCGGTCGTATCGACGATGGTCGACCGAAGGGTATCCTCAGCCCGCACTGGTTCAACTCGCCTGGGCAATCCTGACTGGAGGCCGTCATGAGTGGACAGCGTTGGACGGCAGACACCTCCGCCGAGCTCACCCGCCGCTGGGGCAAGTCCTCCCACGAACTGGGCACCACCTCCGGAGACGGAAGCTGCCCGGACATCTGGGAGCTGAGCAACGGCGATATCGCACTGATCGGCCAGGACGCCACCGAGGAATACCGCAACCGCCTTCCGCACGGGGTGTCGATCGACCCGGGCGAGCGGCTGGTCATCGTTCCCCGCGTGACCATGCTCGCGGCGAAGACGGACATCCCCGACGCATGACCTTCCCGGTCAGCCGGGGTGCAGCTCCTCGCCGATCTTGATGATCAGCCGGCGTGACTCCTCCTCCCCCAGGGCCGTCCCGTCCAGGTCCGCCCAGACCCGCTCGTACGCGGCCCACTCCGCCGGCCGGTCGAGGTAGAGCGCCCCGGTCAGCGACTCCTGGTAGACCACCGGCGGGTCGGGGTCGGCGCGCAGGCCGAGCGGGAAGTCCAGCAGCACGAACGCGCCCGCTAGCGCCCCGTCGTGCGCCCCGGCGGTGAGCGGCAGCACCCGGATCGACACCTGCGGCAACCGGCTCACCTCCGCCAGGTGCCGGAGCTGTCCGGCCATGGCCGCCGCGTCGCCCACCTCCCGCAACAGCACCGCCTCGCAGAGCAGCACCTCGTAGCGCGGCGGTCGGGGCAGTCGCCGTCGGAGCAGGTCCTGCCGCCGCAGCCGCGCCTCGACCGGCCGTTCCCGCTCGTCGTCGGTCGCGTCGGGCCGGTGCGGGCAGGTCGCGGAGGCGTACGCCCGGGTCTGCAACAGGGCGGGGACCAGTGCCCCGGCGTGCTCGCGGAGCCGGCACGCGGCGGACTCCAGGCCGCCGTAGAGGTCGAACCAGTCGGGTACGGGGTCGCCGTACGCGTGCCACCAGCCCCTCCCCCGCGTCTCGCCGGCCAGGGCGATCAGCGCGGCGGTCAGCTCGCGCCGCGCCCCGTACAGCTCGCACATGGCCCGCACGTCGACCCCGCGCACCACGCCGAGCCCGCTCTCGATCCGCCAGATCTTCTGCCTGCTGCACTCCAGCGCCTCGGCCACCGCGTCCAGCGTCATGCACGCCTCGGTGCGCAGCTCCCGCAGCACCCGCCCGAGGTGCCGGCGCGGCACCGACGAGCCGGTGACCTCAACCATCGGAGCCCTCCCGCCGCCGCTGGCGGGGCACCCGCGCCCGGTAACGGTCCGCGCGCTGGTTGGGCACGTCCTCCGCCCGCCGCCGCGCCGGCCACTCGTAGACGGTCGCGCCATCGCACCGCGACGTCGCCACCCCATCGGGTACGACGCCCTCGACCGTCCTGCGCCGCCAGCGCCCCGGATCGTCCCCGTCGGGCACCACCTGCCCGGTCAGGTCCACCGCGACCGTCCCCGACCGCAGGAACCACTTCCACCGCCTACCCATGCCGCCTCCCCTTCCCGTTGCGTCGCGCGCCGATCAAGAGTGAACAGATGAACAGCCTACACGCTTAGGGGGCAGATGAGCAGAGCATGCGCACAGAGTGCAAGCGTTCAGTTCGCATGCTCCTAACGTGACGGTGTGGGAAAGCTTCGGCTGGTGGCGAGTCAAGAGGTGCAGGAGATGCTCGGCGTCTCCCGCACACGCGCCTACCAGATCACCAACTCGAAGACGTTCCCCGACCCGGCGGCAGTCTTGTCGGTCGGGCGGATCTGGCTCACCGAGGACGTGGAGCGGTGGATCAGGGACCACCGCCCGGACCTCCAGGACCGGGAGCCGTAGCCAGCGCGCTCGCAGCCCGACCTCGTAGCCCGATGCGGAACGAATCCGCAGGTCAGTGGTTCGTGTCGCCATCTCCGAGGCGGTCGAGGTTGGCGAGGAGCGCTTCGATCTCGGCAGCGGCCGGTGCCTGCGCGCCGTACCGCCCGCGCACGTCACCGAGCAGGTCTTCGAGCTGCCGCTTGGCGTCGGCCACGGCACCGATGCCGGCGGCGAGCGCAGCGATCTGCTGACGGAGCTCGAACAGGTCGGCCGGGTCCGCCACCGCCTGCCGTTGCTCTGCGAGCAGGGAGCGCAGCTCGGTCAGGGCCGCCGTCGCCTCGCCCAGCTCGACCTGGCACACCGCCGCCTGCTGCCGGCATCCCCAGATCAGCTCCTGGTCCGGTACGGGACGCTGACGGAGGTCGCCGACGAGCCGCTGGAACTCGGGCAACGCCTGGCGGTAGGCACCGGCGAGGACGTGGAGGTTGGCCAGGTTCAACCGCAGTTCGAGGATTCTCGGCTGTTTGACCTGCCCCTTCGCCACCTTCCGCAGTGCCGTTTCGAGCAGTTCGGCGGCCTGGGTGAAGCGCTCCTCCTCGGCCAGCGCCCAGGCACGGTCCTGCGCCTCGGCAAGCTCCTCGGACGAGGGTGGCTGGGCTCGGTCCGCCGGTACGCGCCGGGGCACGACGTCCCGCCTGGTCGGCGGCAGCGGTTCCCGTTGCGGCACCGGGCCGAAGGGGTAGCGGTAGGGCATGGTCGGGTCCACCACCTGCCCGTCGGCGACGGTGACCGCCAGGTCGGCCGCGATCTCCGGCGTGACGCTGCCGAAGGGCATCAGGATCTCGTACACCTCGGCGGCCGACGCCGGCCGGTGCTGCGGGTCCTTGGCCAGCAGGTGGGTCACGAGTCGCACCAGAGCGTCGGGCACGCCGGCCCGGCGGTCGGCCACCGACGGGACCGGGTCGTTCATGTGCCGGTGCAGCATCCCGAGGGGACTGTCCGCCCGGTAGGGCGGGCTGCCGGTCAGCAGCTCGAAGAGCACGCAGCCGAGCGCGTACAGGTCGGCACGCGGGCCGACCACGCTGCTCAGGGCCTGCTCGGGCGCCATGTAGGTGGGTGTGCCCAGGGTGTGCCCGGTGGCGGTGAGCCGGGGGCCGTCGGTGGGGCCGAGCAGCGCGGCCACCCCGAAGTCGAGCACCTTCACCGCGCCGGTCGGGGTGACCATCAGGTTCTGCGGCTTGAGATCCCGGTGGACGAGGGACGCCACGTGGGCGGCGGCCAGCACCGAGCAGATCTGGGCACCGATCGCGGCGGACCACGGCACCGACAGCGGGCCACGTTCGGCGATCAGGTCGGCCAGCACCATGCCCGGCACGAGCTGCATGACGAGGTAGATGTCATCGCCGTGATAGCCGACATCGTGGACGCTCGGCACCCCCGGATGGTCGAGCCGGGCGGTGACCCGGGCCTCCCGCATGAAGCGTTCGACCGCGTTCTCCCGCTCGCTCTCCGGGACGGTGAGCTGCCGGAGGAACTTGATCGCCACCGGCCGGTCAAGCTTCTCGTCGAACCCGGCCCACACCTCCCCCATCCCGCCGTGGCCGACCGGATAGGTCAGCTCGTACCGGTCGGCCACCCGCTCCTGCGCCCGCATCAGCACCCCACCGTCGTCACGGTCGTCGGTGCTCGTCGTCGGTGGACTCGGCTCCGCCGTACAGCTCGGCCAGTTCCCGGTACGCCTCCTGGCCTGCCGCCATGGCGTCCTGGTCGTGTTCGGCGTTCTCGCCGGCGACGGCCGCGAGTTCGAGGGCGGTCTGTAGCCGGCCCAGTTCGCTGCTGACCTGCGCCCACCGCCCCCTGGCCACCTCGCGCTGCGCGGAGAGGGCGTCGGCGGCGCGGCCCGTCGTGGGTATCGGCTGCGGCTGGCTGCGAGGATCCGGTGGCCGCAGTTGCTCCCGGCGGCTGAGGACGTCGGCCCCCACCCAGAGCGCTTCGGCGAGCGACTGGCCGGCTTCCACCGGGTCGACCACCTCGGACAGTGCGGGCAGTGCACGGCCGGCGCGCTCGGCCAGCTCGACGAGACCGAAGAACGCGTGACGCGACTCGATCGAGGCGATGGTCCGGTGGATCTGCGGGAACTTCGCGATCTCCGGTGCGACCACCCGGGCCGGCGAGGGTTTCGACAGCACCACGGTCAGGCCGACGCCCACCGTCAACGCGATCAGGAAGAAGATCACCAGGAGCGGCGCACGCCACAGGCACAGCCCGAGGGTGCCGAGGAAGACCAGCGCGGCGAGCACCACCAGTCCGGCGACGTTGGTGCCGGCGGGAGCCACCGGGACGGCCCTCAGGTCGGTGACGTTCCCCCACTCGCGCCGCAGCGACGCTCCGGAGAGTTTGAGCGGGGCGAGGGCCACCACGGTCTGCGTGTCGTCAGTGGCGATCCAGACCTGGAGGGGGTGGTCGGACGGGGGCAACCGTCCTCCTTTCACAGACGCGGTCAGGCGATGCCCTTGCGGCGGCGGATCATCTGGTACGCCTGCCGGCGGGCGAACTGGTTGAGCTGGGAGCGCAGGCTCTCGTCGTCGAGGTAGCGCTGCATGAGCTTGCCGTTGTCGTCGTGCCGGGACAGGATCACGTCCTCGATCCGCCTGTCGCAGACCACGCCGAAGTTGCTCTCGTCGTTGACCATGGCGGCGGCTTCGAGGGTGCCGTCCTCGGCCAGGGCGACGATCTGCTGTTCGACCCAGACCTTGTCGGCCTCCCCCAGCCCGATGCCGAACCGGTCGTTGAAGGCGTCGATCAGCTCGGAGAGCGCCACCCGGTCGGGGTCGTTCTGCTTGCCGACCGCCCCGCCGAGGAAGCCGGGCAGCATCTGCTCGCCTTCCGGCGACAGGGACGCGTCGTGCTCGCCGGTCTTGCTGACCCGCAGGTGGGTCAGCTGCACCTCGCCGATGTCGACGGACGGGTCCTGCTGGCGGGGCAGCCGGTTGAGCAACGCCCGGCCGTACAGGTAGAGCCGTTCCAGGTCCTCGTCGTGGTAGGGCACGACCTGGCTGAGGAAGGCGTACATCCGGGTGTAGTCACGCAGCGCGGACCGGAAGCCGGTCGCGGCCTCCTGGTCCTGCTCGGCCAGGGCCTTGAAGCGGTCGACGGCCGGTTCGGTGAAGCGGTAGAGCGCGGCGTGCGCCCGCTGGAGACCGGTGTCGGTGGTGGCTTTCGCCTCGGCGGCGAGCAGCGCCTCGGCGTACGCCTGCATCTCCGAGTCGACGAGCACCGGGTAGCCGGTCACCGCGTGCTGCGCGGTGTAGAGCAGGTTGGGGTCGGTGGGGGTGGTCGCGGCGGTCTCGAAGTACGGCCGGAAGTGCGCGGCGACGTCGCCGGCCTCGTTGACGAAGTCGAGCACGAACACGTCGCCCTGGGCCTTGAGCGGGTGGATGCGGTTGAGCCGGGACAGGGTCTGCACGGCGGCCACGTTCTTGAGCAGCTTGTCGACGTACATCGTGGTCAGCAGCGGCTGGTCGAAGCCGGTCTGGTATTTCTCGGCCACCACCAGGATCCGGCATTCCACCGGCTGCTTCGCCCTGGGTGTGCCGGCGTGCCTGTCATCGGCGGCGGTGTAGGCGAAGCGGTCGGTCAGCTCGCCCTCACCGAAACCGTTGACCCGGGCCTCGGTGTACTCGACGCCGTCGACCTCCAACTCACCGGAGAACGCGACCAGGGAGTCACAGCCTGCGTAGCCGTGCAGGTCGACGTACTTCCTGATGGCGGTGTGCAGGCGGACGGCGCCCTCGCGGGAGGCGGTGACCACCATGGCCTTCGCGCGCCCGCCGAGGCGCGGCGCGGTGTGTTTGCGGAAGTGCTCGACGATGATCTCGGCCTTCTGCGCCTGCATGGTGGGGTGCAGGCTGGCGAAGCGGGCAAGTTGCGCGCCGGCCTTCTTGGGATCGACCTCCGGGTCGTCGGGGTTGGCGTTGGCCAGCTTCCAGTACGACTTGTAGGTCAGGTAGTTGCGCAGCACGTCGAGGATGAAGCCCTCCTCGATGGCCTGCCGCATCGAGTAGGTGTGGAACGGCTGCGCGTCCCCGGTGACCGGGTGCGGGGTGCCGAACAGCTCCAGGGTCTTCGCCTTGGGGGTGGCGGTGAACGCGAAGTACGACAGCGTCTGGTGCCGCCCCCGGGCCAGCGCCGACGCGGTGAGCAGGTCGCCCGACTCGTCCACGTCGTCGCTGCCGAGCCGGAGCAGCACCTTCTTCAACGCGGCGGCCGAGTCGCCGGACTGCGACGAGTGCGCCTCGTCGACGATGACGGCGAACCGCTTCCCGCGCAGCCCCTGCACCTGGTTGAGGATGTAGGGGAACTTCTGCATGGTGGTGATGACGACCTTGGCGGTCTCGCCCTGGAGGGCGGCGGCGAGCTGGGCGGAGTCCTTGTCGATCCGCTGCACCACGCCCGGCACGTGCTCGAACTGGAACACCGTGTCCTGGAGCTGCCGGTCGAGCACCACCCGGTCGGTGATGATGATGACCTTGTCGAAGACCGGTTCGTCGGGGCGCAGCCCCGTGGCGCGGGTGTCCTCGTCGAGGGTGTGCGCGGTGTGCAGGCTGGACAGCCGGTGCGCCAGCCAGGCGATGGTGTTCGACTTTCCCGACCCGGCCGAGTGCATCACGAGGTAGTTGTGGCCGGAGCCGTGCCGGGCGGCGTGCCCGGTCAGCCGGGTCACCGCGTCCCACTGGTGGTAACGCGGGAAGATCAGGGTCTGGGACTCCCGGTCGGTGTGCAGGAACCGGCGGATCAGGTCCAGCCAGGTGTCCGGGTGCCAGATCTGCTCCCACAGGTAGGAGCTGCGGTAGCCGCTCGCCCCCACGGGCGGGTTTCCGGCACCCCCGGAAACCCCCGGCCCGTTGGACCCGGTGTTGAACGGCAGGAACCGCGTCTTCTCCCCCGCCAGCTTCGTCGTGACGAAGACCAGGTCGGGATCGACGGCAAAGTGCACGAGGGTACGCCGGGCGAAGAGCAGTTCCTTCGCGTCACGCGTCCTGCGGTACTGCTCCTTGGCGTCCTCGACGGTCTGCCCGGTCAGTGGGTTCTTCAGCTCGGCCGTGGCCAGCGGGATGCCGTTGACGAAGAGCACCAGGTCGAGGGTGTTGTTGTTGCTTGTCGAGTAGGCGAGCTGCCGGGTGACGGTGAGCCGGTTGGCGCGGTAGAGGGTGAGCGCGTCGTCGGTGATGGCGTGCGCCGGCTTGAAGTAGGCGAGCCGGATCAGCACCCCCTTGTCCTTCACGCCCCGGCGGAGCACGTCGAGCGGGCCGCGCTCGTCGATCTGCCTGGCGAGGTACCGCGCGAACTCCCGCTGCGCCACGTCCGGATCGTTCCCGTGGTACGCCAGCAGCCGCGCCCACTCGTCCGGCTGCGTGGCACCGATAAAGGCGAAGAGTTCGGCGGTGTCCAGTCCGAACGAGCGATGGTAGTTGCCAGGGGTTCCTCGCAACCATCCCGAGTTCAGCAAATTCCCCTCGATAGCGGCTTCAAATGACGACTCCTGAATCGGTCTCATATATCCGCCCCCCGCGCCGCTGCCACATCAAACTCGCCAGTCACCGCCGCCGCGATCAATGCGAGACGTCGCTCCTCGAGAAGGTTTTCCCGCCGCCGCAAAAGCGCAACCCTACCCCGGGATGCCTCCTCTTCCCGCCGGAGATTTTGAACAATTATTTCCTGGGCCCGGACACCCGGCGCAGGCATTCTCAATGCACGAATAAGCTCTTGACTGAGATTCGGTTGACCAGCACCAGCAGCCAGCTGGACGATACCGTCACGATGAGCGCGGAACCAGTAATAGGCAAAGTCCGTTGATATCCTTCCCGTGCTCGTCAACACGCAGCACGCCTGGTTGACGCAGGCTCGAAGTTCCAGCACTCCCACCCGCCCTTTAGTCAGCCCAGCCCCGTACATAGCAACGACCAACGCACCAACGGGGAATATCTTCAGCGATGGGTAATCGCGCAAGGCGGCAGCCGTGACGTTTTTTGCCACAGAAGAAAGCGGACCATCTACAACGTCACCACTGTTAACCCAAGGGATACCACCATCGAAGTAGCGCCCCTCGCTCGAACTCGGCGTCGTGCCGCTGCCTGCGCGAAAGGAATGGCTGATCTTCAGTAGTGGCCAATCGGAGGCCACGGTAGGCATCCAAGCGAACTGGGTTCGCCGCGTCGGAGCGCCCGGATATGTAGTCGTTGCCGCCCGAAAATACTCGGCAAGACGCTCAGCCTCTAGCGATATTTGACTCTCAGTAAGAAGCCGCAATCTCTCAATGCGCACTGTCTCGCAGTCCAAAAATTCGGCGATCCTACGCTGCTCTTCGATCGGCGGCACCGGAAACGGCGCGGATGCAAGCCGTTCGCCTACCAACTCGATCTGATTGGTCGCTCCAACGATGAGAGCTGAATAAATGTAGCGCTGGAAAGACTCAGAGGAGAGATAGTAGTAGGCAAACCTTGGATCGAGGACATCGCGGCGCACTCTCACTCGCGTCACATGGCCGTCGGCCATAGCTGCCCGACCATCCGGAGTGCCACTGAAGTAGCCAACACGACCAAGTGTGCCTCGCCCTGTCGAATTGACCAAAATATCGTCCGGCTGCAAAAATCCCTTCAGGCGCGCAGGATCGCCAGAGAAAGAGTGGAAGCGCGCACGCCCCCAATCAAGCCCGCCGGGTTGATTAGCGGCCTGACTCACCGCCCAGACCGGCCCCTCATCAACGTAATCCGGGGCAGCCCCTCGGTTTATCGAGAGAGTGGCGTATTTCAGCGGCCACCATTCCCATGAGCTTGGTATAGCCGCCCCGGCAAGTCCGGCGCTCACCTCGTCGCCTCAAGAAGTAGTGACTGAATCTCGGCTTCGAGGCTCTTGATGTCGTGGTCGATCTCGTCCAGCGGCCTTGGCGGCTGGTAGACGTAAAAATAGCGGGTGAACGGGATCTCGTAGCCGGTCTTGGTTTTGGATTCGTCGATCCAGGCGTCGGGGACGTGGGGTAGGACTTCACGTTTGAGGTAGTCGTGGATGTCCTCGCCGAGTGGCACGTTCTCGTTGTCGCGCAGGTCGGTGTCCGGCAGCGGGTTACCCTTGCGGTCGGTCTGCACCTCCCCCTCCGGGTCGCTGACCGAGAACGCCTCCCACACCGCCTTCTCCACCGCCGCCGGCAGCTTGCCCAGCCCGTTGAGCTGCATCGCGAACTCGGCCCGCGTCGCGGACGACGTACCGATGAGGGATTTGGCCCCGGCGAGCAGTGACTCGCGGTCGGCGTACTTGAGGACGGCCCGCGCCTCGGCGAGCAGGGCGACCGTCTCGTCGGTGACCTCGAAGCGCAGTCGCAGCGGGCGTTCGACGGTGATCCGCTGGTAGCCGAAGTCGGTGGTGGCGAAGACCTTCACCTTGGCGTGCTGCGGGTGCTCCGGGTCGTCGGCGATGGTCAGCGCGTCCACGTAGGCCCGGGTCAGCTCGGCGATGTGGTCGTCGGTGAGCATCTTGCGTTTGTCGCCGAGGCTCTTGCGCATCTTGGTCCAGTAGTCGCGGCCGTCGAGCAGCACCACCTTGCGGCGGCGGGACGCGTCCTTGCGGTTGGTGAGGATCCAGAAGTACGTGGAGATGCCGGTGTTGTAGAAGAGCTGGTCGGGCAGGGCCACGATGCCTTCGAGCAGATCGTTCTCCAGGATCCAGCGGCGGATCTCCGACTCCCCCGACCCGGCCGCCCCGGTGAACAACGGCGAACCGTTGAACACGATCGCCAGGCGGCTGCCGCCGTCCTCGGGGCGCTTCATCTTCGAGATCATGTGCTGGAGGAACAGCAACGAGCCGTCGTTGATCCGGGGCAGCCCGGCACCGAACCGACCCGCGTGACCCCGGGCATGCTCGGCCTTGACGTAGTTTTCGACCTTCTTCCACTCCACCCCGAACGGCGGGTTGGCCAGCATGTAGTCGAAGCGCTCGCCATCGTGGCCGTCCTGGCTGAACGAGTTGCCGAACGCGATCTTCGTCGGGTCGCCGCCCTTGAGCATCATGTCCGAACGGCAGATCGCGTACGTCTCCCCGTTCAGCTCCTGCCCGTACACCTCGACGGTGGCGTGCGCGTTGTGCGCCTCGATGTGCTCCTGCGCCTCGCTGAGCATCCCACCGGTGCCACACGCCGGGTCGTAGACCTTGCGGACGATGCCCGGGGTGACCAGGTCGTCCTCGTCGGGGGCCAGCAGCAGGTTCACCATCAACCGGATGACCTCGCGCGGGGTGAAGTGCTCACCGGCGGTCTCGTTGCTGATCTCGGAGAACCGGCGCACCAACTCCTCGAAGACGTAACCCATCTGGTGGTTGGACACCACGTCCGGGTGCAGGTCGATGTCGGCGAACTTCGCCACCACCTGGTAGAGCAGCCCCGCCTCGGCCAGCCGGCCGATCTGGGTGTCGAAGCCGTACTTATCCAACACGTCGACCGCACCGGGCGAGAACCCGCCGATATAGGCGCGCAGGTTCAACGCCACATGGTCCTGGTCACCGAGCAACCGACGGAACGACATCTCACTGGTGTTGTAGAACGACAACCCGGCCGCCCGCCGCAACACCGGATCCACGTTCTGTACGCCCGACGCCCTGAGCTGCCGATGCCGGTCGAGCACCGCGTCCTTCGTCGGCGCCAACACGCAGTCGAGCCGACGCAGCACGGTCAACGGCAGGATCACCCGACCGTACTCGGACTGCTTGTAGTCGCCCCGCAGCAGATCCGCCACCGACCAGATGAAGTTCGCCAACTCTTGGTGCTTGGTGCTCACCAGGTTCCTTTCGATTGCTCTGAGTCAAGAATTATGGCTGTCGGGCGCACCCGACGTGCTCCCCCACCCGGCGACGATGATCAACCAGGTGTCATCGGGCGATGACCGACGGGTGACCCACCTTCGTCCGGATCGTCGGGATGGGGTGGCGTGTGCCGATCTCCACCCTGCTGAGGGGGCTGCCCGGCGCGATCCGCCCGATCTGCCAGGCTTGCGCCAACGAGCCCGACCCGCCGCACCGGGGTCGGATATCCGACGGCGCGTCGCCCGTAGCGGCGGCCCGACCCACCCCGGGAGTCTGGCCATCCTCGCTCCCCGTCACGATCTACACCCTCCGCAAACCCGCGCAGCGCACAACAGCCTTCGCGAATCGTAGCCGTTGACAGGGTTCACAGAGGATGCCGGCCACGGACGTCGCGCTCCCTCCGGTCGTGATGACGTATGCGCAGGTGAAAGCCTTGATCGAATAGTCGTCTGTCCATGATTGGACAGCTCTACCCCTGGCCTGACCTGGGCTGGCGTGCCTACCGTTTACCTCATAAAGGGGCATTGATCAGATTCAACCGGCAAGTTGCTTCTGATCACCAAATTTACCCCTTTACTGCCACACCGCCGCACCGCTGCGGCGCCACCCGAAGGAGACACCATGTCCACCGAGTCCGCCAAGAAAGCCGACCAGCCCGCCCCGAGCGCCAGTGACATCGCCGAGGCCACCGCGCTTCTGGTCCCCGCCACCTCGGCCGGCATGCCGCCGACCGCGCAGCTCTTCTGGGCTGTGGTCGAGGCCAACGGGGTCCTGAACCGTGGCTTCGGGGTGGTCTCGTCCACCCGCCTCGCCGTGGGGCAGTACCAGGTGGTGTTCAGCCACGACCTGACCCGCTCCGCGTACGTGGGGAGCATCGGCCTGACCGGTGCCGTCGGGGCCTCGCCCAGTGGCGAGATCGCGGTGGTCGGCCGGTTCGGCGTGCCGAACGGCGTGTTCGTCCAGACATTCACCTCGGCGGGTGCCCCCGCCGACCGGGCGTTCCACCTGACGATCTCGTCGTGACGCCGGCGCAGCCAGGTCCCCGTCACCCCCGGGTGGCGGGGACCGCTCACGTCGGCCGGATCGCGCCCCGGGCCAGCCCGTCCGCGGTGAGCTGCACCAGTTCCGCCCCCAGCGTCGCCGCCTGCCGCAGTGCCCGCTCGAAGTCGTCCAGCCGCCGGGCCGCCTCGCCGTAGGCCCGCTGCTCCGGCAGGCCCAGCCGCCGCACCGACGCCCGCCGGATGTCGAAGCGCAGCGTCCCGGACAGGCTCGACGCCTGTTTCTCGTTGGCCGAGGTGCGCAACTGCCCGGCCAGGAACCACGGGTCCAGCGCCCCCGGATCCGGCCGCAACAGATAGAGGTTGCGCCCCAGCAGCGCCCCCGCCGTGGTGACCACCCGCGCGGTGAGCTGCTGGGCGACCACCGGCACCACCACGTCCCCCACCTCCAGGGGGATCTGCTGGCCGTACCGGTCGTCGATCCGGCCGGAGGCCTGCGCACCGGCGAGCACGTCCCCGACGGTGAGCACGGGCGGCCCGTCCGGGGCCGGCTCCGATACGCCGGCCCGCACCGGCCCGACCAGGTGCAGCGCGCCGGCCCGGAGCAGCTCGCCGACGGTGAGGAACTGCCCGGCCGCCCCGTCGGGCGCGGGGGTGGCCGGCGGCATCAGCGCCGGCAGCTCGGCGACGACGGCGGCCAGCCGCTCTCTGGTGCGTACCAACTGTTCTCCCGACACCTCGCCGCCGACGGCCGGTTGCCGGCGGGCGGGCGTCAGGTCGACCTCCTCGTCGAGCAGTTCGATCACCGGCACGGTGCGGGCGAAGCCGGCCTGGTCGACCTCGGCGTCCGGCGCGGTGTCGAAGTCCCGCCATACGGCCAGCACCCGGGGGGCGGTCTCGGCCAGCTCGCCGCCGGCCGCGTCGACAAGCAGCGCCCGTGGCGGCGGCGGCGCGTCCGTCGCGGCCCGCCGCACCACCCACAGGTGCAGCGGCACACCGTGCGACGCGGCCACCCCCGGCGCAAGCGCGATCACCGCGCGCAGGTGGCCCCGGCGCAGCAGTTCGCTGCGGATGCGCTTGCCGGCGCGGCGGCTGGCCACCGTGGGCGGCATGAGCAGCACCGCGTGCCCGCCGACCCGCAGGTGGGCGAGGGCGTGCTGCACCCAGGCCAGCTCCGGTTCGGTACGCGGGGTGGTGCCGACGATCCAGCGGGGATCGTGGCCCAGCTCGTCGTCGCCCCAGTTGGCGACGCCGAACGGCGGGTGGCAGACGACGGCGTCGACCGGCTGGCCGGCGAACGCGTCGGCGCGCAGCGAGTCACCGGTGCGCACCTCGCCGGGCACGTCCCGCAGGGCCAACCACAGTCCGGCGAGCGCGGCGAGGTCCGCGTCGATCTCCTGCCCGTAGGCGGCGGTGCAGCCCGCGCGGGCGGCGGCCCGCAGGGTGGCCCCGGAGCCGACGGCCGGGTCGAGCACGGTGCCGCCGCCCGCTGCGGCGAGCCCGACCATCAGGTCGGCCAGGTCGTCGGGGGTGGCGAGGGGCCGACCGGGACCGGGGCCGGAGAACCGCCGCCACAACTCGTCGAAGGCGTCCGGCGCACCCCGCTCGTCGGCGAGCGCGTCCACGTCGGCCAGCAGCGCGGCGGGCAACGAACCGGCGGCCGGCAGTGCGGTGGGCAACGAACCGGCGGGCAGCGCCGTACCGGGCTGCGAGCCGGCGGGAGGTGCGGTGGTGTCCTGGGGAGGGTGGTCGCGGTGGCGGGCGAGCAGTCTCGCGCCGACGGCGACGAGGGCGGCGGCCGGCGACTCGCCGGCCGCCGCGAGGTGCCGCCAGAGCCGGTCGGCGGTGTCGAGCTCGGGCAGCTTGCCCTGGTCGCGGAGCCACTGCTCGACCTGGCCCAGGTCGAACTCGGGGCTGGCCGCCGAGCCACCCACCGGGGCGGGGAAGTCGGCGTGCCGTTTGCGCCAGTTGCTGACGGCGGCCCGGCCGACCCCGGCGAGCCGGGCGATCTCCGCTGCCGTCATGGTCGGTGTCTCCTGCATTTTCGTAGTGTGCCACAGCCGTCAAGCATCACGTCTGTTGACAGCGTTCACGTGTGATGTTCTCATGTACACCGCAACGGAGCCACTGCGAGGAGATCGAGATGCGGCACACGCAGCACCACCTGACGACCGGATCGTCGACCCGCCCGGGTGCGCGGGAGGACTCCCGGCGACCCGGGAACACCCAGCCTCCGCTGTTCGAGCACCCGGTGCCCGCCCCACCACCGGGGACCTACCCGACGACCGTCCACCGGCTCCGGGTCGACCCGACGGCCGCCGGGCTGACCCGGGCGCTGAACCGCCAGTACCTGATGGACAGCGGCTTCCCGGTCAACACCCGGCAGGTCGCCGGCGCACCGGCGCTGCTCGTGCACGGCACCGTGCCCCGCCCCCGCGCCGACTGGTGCGACGTGCTCACCCGCCTCACCGGCCGCGAGGTCGAGCTCGGCTACAGCAGCGGCGGCGGCGCGCTCCTGCTGGCCGTCGACGACCGGGCGTACGCCCTCACCTACGGCACGCTGGGCCGACACCTGATCGAGCAGACGGTCGTCGACCCGACGTTCGGGGTCTCCTTCGCCGTACGCGCACTGCTGTCCAGCGAGATCCGCCAGGTCAGGCGACGGATGGTTGGCATCGCCGGTCGGGTGGACCGCAGCCTCGTCCCGGCCGGTCAACCCATCCGCAAGTTCGGCATCGACAAGTGGGGCGAGATCGTCGGCCAGCTCTGCGGCCCGACCGACAACCCGAACCTGACCGTGTGCCGCCGCACCGGCCGGCCCACCCGCATCGAGGGCGGCGACGCGCTGCGCATCCACCTCGCCGTGGAGCCCGCCGGGCTGCTCGCCGACCTGCGGGAGATCGACCGGGTCTGCCGGCAGGAGTCGCCCCTGGCCGACCTGGAGTTCGTCACCCAGATCCGACCGGTCTCCCCCCGGGATCCCCGACTGCCCGCGCTGACCGCCGCGCTGGACGCCCGGCTCGGCGAGTCGGAGCCGGCGCAGCTCGGGGTGGCCGTTCCCGGCGACCTCGTCGCCGACATCGAGGCCGTGCGGTCGTACCGGATCCAGGTCCCGAAGTCCGGCCGACGGTCCGCCCTGGTCACCGAGCTGGACCTGCCCGCCGTCCTGGCCCACACCCGGCGGGCGGCGGAGGCTGACCGGTGGGCCGGGCTCCAGAAGGGACGGATCACCCTCTGCGCCGACACGGGTGGCACCGAGGAACTGCTCTCGACGCCGGTCGCCCGCTGGATCACCGCCGAGGTGTCGGTCGGCGCGGGCCACCTGCTGCTGCACGAAGGCGGCTGGTACGAGATCGGCGACCGGCACCGCGAGTTCCTGCGCCAGGAGATCGCGGAGATCCTGAGCCGCCCCAGTGGCATCAGCCTGCCGCCGTGGACGCCCGACCTGCCCGACGAGGACGCCTACAACCGGGCCGTCGCCGACCGCGATCCCCGCCTGGTGCTGCTCGACAAGAAGCTGCTGCGCACGGCCCAGCACCGGCGCGGCATCGAGGCCTGCGACCTGCTGGGCCCGCACGGCGAGCTGATCCACGTCAAGCGCGCCTCGGGCAGCTCCCCGCTGAGCCATCTCTTCGCCCAGGGCGCCGCCTCGGTGGATGCCCTGCGCTACGAGGCGGACGCCCGGGAGCAGTTCGCCGAGCTGGTCCGGCGGCAGCCCAACGGCCGGGAGATCGGCGCGGACTTCAGGCCCCGCAAGGTGATCTATGCGATCGCCCTGGGCAGCGGTCGACCGGTCACCGTCGGCACCCTGTTCACCTTCGCCCAGGTGGCGCTCTACCGGGCGGTGAAGGCGCTGCGCGCCGAGGACGTCGACGTCGAGGTCGTCGGCATCCCCGCCGCCTGAACCACCCCGATCCCCCAGCCCGACGTCAGGAGACGTGTCATGTGTTCCTTTACCCCACTTCCCCACACCACGCTGCGCAGCCCCGCACGGTTCATCGGTCCCGGCCCGGGGCGGTCAGCGCAGCGCGGTGCCGGCGGCGGCCCGGACGGCTGCCGTCAGCGCCGCCAATGCCGTCGACTCCAGCCGCCAGCACTGCCAGTACAACGGCACGTCGAGGTGGTGGCCGGCGACCAGGTCGACGAGGCGACCGGCGGCCAGGTCGGGGCGCGCGACGGCCTCGGGGAGCAGGCCCCAGCCGAGGCCGAGCCGGATCGCCTGGGTGAAGCTGGCAGTCCCCGGCACGAAGTGCGTCGGCGGGTCGACGTCGCGCCGGGTGAGCCTCCGGGCGAAGCGGTGTTGCAGGTCGTCCTTGCGGTCGAAGCGGATCATCGTCGCGGTCGGGAGCACCGCCGCGGGGTCGCGGCCGGCGAAGCGTGCGGCGTGCAGGGCGGGCGCGGCGACGGCAAGGTACCGCATCGCGCCGAGGCGCAGGACCCGGCAGCCCTGCACGGCGGTGCGTTCGGTGGTGACCGCTGCCATCACGGTGCCGTCGCGCAGCAGGTGCGCGGTGTGCGCCTCGTCGTCGGTACGCAGGTCGACCAGCACGTCAGGCACGGCGGTCAGCGCCGGCAGGAACCAGCCGGCGAGGGAGTCGGCGTTGACCACGACGGCGACCCGGGTACGGGTGCCGTCGCCCAGCGTGCCGCGTGCCGCGTCGAGGGCCTCCTGTTCCAGCAGCGCCACCTGTCCGCCGAGGCGTACCAGCGGGGTGCCGGCGGCGGTCGGCACACACGGCCGGGTGCGGCGCACGAGCACCTGCCCGACGGCCTGCTCCAACGCCTTGATGCGCTGGCTGACCGCCGACGGGGTGACGCGCAGCGCCCGCGCGGCGGCGTCGAAGCTGCCGTGCGTGACGACGGCCTGGAACGTCTCCAGCTGGACCGGGTCGAGCGGCATAAGCGATTCTAACGCTAGTGAAGAAACTTTAGCTGGAGCGCAGGAGCCCGTCACCCTAGCCTGGCCGCCATGGGTTCCGTGCTCGCCGGCTTCGGCTTCTCCCTCGCGCTGATCGTCGCCATCGGGGCGCAGAACGCCTTCGTGCTGCGCCAGGGGCTGCGCAGGGAGCACGTGCTGCCGGTGGTGGCGATCTGCGTGGCCGCCGACGCGACCCTGATGACCGCCGGCATCGCCGGCCTGGGGGCCGCGCTGACCGCGACGCCGGCCGTCCTGGTCGCCGTCCGCTGGGGCGGCGTCGCCTTCCTGCTCGGGTACGCGGTGCTGGCCGCCCGCCGGGCCGTGCGTCCCGCCGCCCTCACCCCGCTGGACCGTCCCCCTGCCACGCTGCGCGCGACGTTGCTGGCCTGCCTGGCGTTCACGTTCCTCAACCCGCACGTCTACCTCGACACCGTGGTGCTGCTCGGCACGGTCGCCCACCAGGACCCGAACCGGTGGGCGTTCGGGGTCGGCGCGGCGACGGCCAGCCTGACCTGGTTCACCGGGTTGGGTCTCGGCGCCCGCCGGCTGGGGCCGCTGCTCGCCCGCCCGGCGGCATGGCAGGTCGTCGACGGGACGATCGCCGTGATCATGGTGGCCGTCGCCGCCTCGGTGGCCGTGGGCTGAGCCGCGAGAACGGCGGCGAAGTAGGTGAGCCGTGCTGTTGAAGTCCGTCGCCCTCGCCGCGTCCGTCGCCGGCGTGCTGGCCACCGCCCCCGCCGCCCCGGCGGCAGCAGCCCAGACCTCGTCCTGGCCGGCCGGGAACTGCCCGCAGGGCTTGTTCTGCATCTGGCCCAACTGGAACCACCCGCCGGAAGGACCCACAGCGACCCCGTTGCTGGTGACCAGCAGCGAATGGACCGGCAACGTGCCGGCGTTCAACTTCTTCAACTACACCTCCCGCAAGGCCGAGATCACCTGGGCCTACAACTACCTCGGGACGCCTCTCACCGGCACGCTGTGCGCTCTTCCCGGCGAGGGAGGGGACCTGTACGTGCCGATGTTCGCGACGAAGGTGAGTTGGCAGACGCACAACTGCTGAGCCCCCACCGATCAGGACTTCCGACCGCAGGACGTCCCGGTCGACGACGCCGGACAGCTGCGGGCCGGGACGGCAGACCCCGCCCCTGGGATGGACGCGTGGACCGTAGGATCGACACCCTTCGACCGACGCTCCACTCAGGAGGGAAGTCCGCCATGACGGGTCCACTCGCCCGGGTCCTCACCTCGGCCTGCCTGGCACTGGCCACCGCCGGCGTCGCAGTGCTCGCGGTCGCGGGCACCACCGCCGTCGTGGCCGCCCCGGCCCGGGCCGCCGGCCCCCGACCGCACTTCCAGATGCCTGTGGGATGCGGCGAGACCTGGCGGATGGCCACCTACTACGGCCATGACGACTACGACATCGACCTGACCTTCACCGGCGGGGCCAGCAACGGCCGACCGGTGCTCGCCTCCTACGGCGGCACCGTCACGTTCGCCGGCTGGGGCAGCAGCGGCGGCTGGTACGTGGTCATCGAGCACGGCGGCGGCTGGCGGACGCTCTACCTGCACATGATCGAGACGCCCATGGTCGCCGCCGGGCAGTGGGTGTCGACCGGCCAGCAGCTCGGCCGGGTCGGCAGCACCGGCAACTCCACCGGCCCGCACCTGCACTACGAGCAGGTTCGCGACGGCGTCAAGACCGAGTCGTACTTCGACGGGGTGCCCTCCGGCATCACCTCCGACGGCAGCCCGTCCACCGGCCCGCTCTACATCGCCGGCCCCACCTCACCGGCCCGGAACATGACCAGCCGCAACTGCGGCCAGCCCGCCAACCGCCAGGTGTACGAGTCCGGCAGCCACAGCGGTTGGCAGATGCTGCCGGTCAACAGCATCACCGGCTCGGCCACCGCGTCGATGGTCGTCGACGGCAACAAGCTGCTCTACACGGTCAACGACGGCCGGGTGTACGAGGCGTCCAGCGACACCGGGTGGCGCAACCTCTGGACCGGCATCTCCGGCGTCAGCAACAGCGCCCTCGCCGTGATCAGCGTCGACGGGGTGAAGTACGTCTACACCGTGATCGGCGGCTGGGTGCACGAGGCGTCCAGCGCCAACGGCTGGCGCAACCTGAACACCGGCATCTCCGGGGTCAGCAGCAACGCCCTCGCCGCGATCAACCTCAACGGCGTGAAGATCATCTACACCGTGGTCGGTGGGACGGTGCACGAGGCGGCCAGCAACAACGGCTGGCGCAACCTCAACTCCGGCATCTCCGGGGTCGGCGCCGACGCCCTGGCCGCGATCACCGTCGACGGGGTGAAGTACGTCTACACCGTGATCGGCGGCTGGGTGCACGAGGCGTCCAGCGCCAACGGCTGGCGCAACCTGAACACCGGCATCTCCGGGGTCAGCACCGACGCCCTCGCCGCGATCGCCTTCAACGGGGTGAAGATCGTCTACACGGTGGTCGGCGGGATGGTGCACGAGGCGGCCAGCAACGCCGGCTGGCGCAACCTCAACTCCGGTGTCCGTGGCACCGCCGTCTCGGCGACGAGCATCAGCGGCGTGAAGGTCCTCTACACCGCCTGACGATCACGCCGACCCGCCAGGCCTTCCCGCACACACGGTAGGAGGCCCGCTGCCCGCCGCCCACCCACCCGAGCAGGGCCGGGGCGATCCGACGCACCGGAATGTCCCACCATTGACCATTCGTAATGCTCACTGTCAGCAATGACGGTGGCCGCCGATCCGCCTCAACGGGTGCTAAGTCGACGACCGACGCCGAGCGGATGGTTGACGGCCCGCATCCCGGCGGCAATCATGTTGTTCACTGGATTCCCGGCCCGCGTAAATGTCGGATCTGGTGGTTCTTTCGGCGTTTCGACGCGGTTGCCCGCGAGGTGGAAGCCTCGCGCGCAATTCCTATCGACTCAGTCGGAAAACCGCCGCAGGCAGTCAGGAGCACACCGGTGAACGGGAACGACGAATGTCCCGCACCGACCCGAACCGAAATCGGGTCGCACGGCGTTGAGCTGCACGAACAACTCGCCCTCCGGGGCGGTGCACCGATCCGGCGCACCCCGTGGCCCACCTACGACAAGGGCGCGGTGCACGTCTGCCGGGAGGACGAGGAAGCGGCGATGCGGGCCATCCGCAGTCACCTCTACTTCCGCTACGACCACCGTAACGAGTCGGAAACGGAGTGCGGGCAGTTCGAGGCCGAATTGTGCCGCTATTTCGGCACCCGGCACGCACTCGCGGTTTCCAGTGGCACCGCCGCGCTCGCGCTGGCCATCATGGGTGCGGCCGTTCCCCCCGGCGCATTGGTGGCCTGCCCGGGATTCACCTTCGTCGCCACGCCCAGCGCCATTGTGTTGGCCGGTTGCCGCCCATTCCTGGTCGAGGTCGACGACGACCTACGGATGGACCTCGACGACCTGCGCCGCCGCTGGCGACCGGAGATCAAGGCCATCCTGGTCGTGCACATGCGCGGCTTCGCCGCCGACGTCGCGGCGCTGGCCGCCTTCGCCGCCGAGATGGGCGTACCGCTGATCGAGGACGCGGTGCCCGCCCTCGGGGCCGAGCTGCACGGCCGCAAGCTGGGCACGTTCGGGGTGGCGGGGGCGTTCAGCACCCAATCCGACAAGGCGCTCAACTGCGGCGAGGGCGGATTCCTGGTCACCGACGACAGCACCCTGTTCGGCCGGGCGGTGGCGCTGTCCGGGGCGTACGAGGGGCGGCTGCGGCGGCACTTCCCGGACGGCGATCCACCTGTCGACGGGTTGGAGCTGCCCCTGCTCAGCCTGCGGATGGACGAGATCCGGGCCGCCCTGCTACGCGCCGAGCTGACCCGGCTGCCGGATCGGCTGGCCCTGTTCCACCGCAACTACGCCCAGGTCAGCGGGGCACTGGCCGACGTGGCGGGGATCGCGATCCGCAAGCCGGTCGCGCCCGGGGCGTACCTCGGTGAGGCGTTCGTGTTCCGGGTGCCCGGCGGCGACGCCGGCTGGTTCGCCCGCGCGCTGCGCGCCGAGGGCATCGACGCCCGCAACATCGGTTCGGACGACGACCTCAACGTTCGCGCCTTCTGGAACTGGCGGTTCATGTACGACGACACCGACCCGGCGCGGATCCGCGCCACCCTGCCGCGCACCGCCCGGCTGCTCGCCGAGACGGTCGACGTGCCGCTGTCGTCCAGCCTGACCCCCGACGACTGCGGCGAGCTGATCCGCGCCGTCCGCAAGGTGGCCGCCGCCCTGCCCTCGACCGGGTCGGCCCCCACCGGATCGGCCCCGACAGTGGCCGGAGCGGACCCGGCCGCCCCGGCAGTGACCCGGGCTGAGTCGTCCGACCCGGCCCCGGTCGGGGCGGAGTCGGTGCGCGCATGACCACCGTTCCCACCCGGGACGCGGCCGTCCCCCGGCTTGCCATGGTGGGCATCTTCGGTGGCCTCTTCGCCGGCTACCTGGGGCTCACCGCCGTCATCCCGGTGCTGCCGGCGTTCCTGCGTGACCGGCACGACGCCGGGGACTTCACCGTCGGCCTGGTGGTCACCGTGACGGCGGTGACCGCGCTGCTGGTCCGCCCGGTCGCCGGCGCACTGGCCGACCGGCACGGCCACCGCACGGTGATGCTGGCCGGGGCGCTTGTCGTCGCCGCCGGGGGCCTGCTCTACCTGCTGCCGTTGAGCGTGCCCGCGCTGGTCGCGGTGCGGCTGCTGCTGGGTGCCGGGGAGGCCGCCCTGTTCACCGCAGGTGCGGTGTGGACGGTGGCGCTGGCCCCGCACCACCGGCGCGGTCAACTCATCGGCCTGTACGGGGTGAGCATGTGGGGCGGCATCTCCGCCGGCACGTTCCTCGGCGCCACCCTGCAACAGGTCTCCTTCACCGCGGTCTGGGTGCTCAGCGCCGCCGCGCCGCTGGTCGCCGCCGGGCTGGTCGCCATGGTGCCGACCCCGGCCCGGACCGCCCCGACCGGCGGCGGCGGTGGGCTGCTGCTGCGCCCGGCGCTGCTGCCCGGGATCGCGCTGACCTTCGGTGCGGCCGGTTACGCCGGGCTGGCCGCGTTCGTGGTGCTGCACCTCGACACCCGCGACATCGGTCACGGGGTGGTGGTGCTGAGCTGCTTCAGCGCCGTCTACGCCGGCACCCGGCTGGTCATCGGTCACCTGCCCGACCGGCTCGGCCCGCGCCGGGTGGCCGCCTGGTGCGGGGTCGGCGAGGCGGTCGGGCTGGCCGTCATCGCGGTCGCCCCCAACCTGCCGGTCGCGGTCGCCGGCAGCGTGATCATGGGGGTCGGCTTCTCGCTGCTGCACCCGTCGCTGGCGCTGATGGTGATGAACCGGACAGACCCGGCCCGCCAGGGCGCGGCGATCGGCGCGTACACCTCGTTCTGGGATCTGGGGCTCGCGGTGTGGGGGCCGGTCACCGGTCTGGTCGCCGCCGGCTTCGGCTACCCGGCGGTCTTCACCGTCGGCGCGGCCTGCGCCCTGGTCGCGGCCGTGCTGGCGGTACGGATCGGCCGCCCGGTCACCGCACCCACGGAGGTACCCGCCCGATGAGCGACCCGTTGACCGTCCTGTGCGTCACCGGCTGGTGCCGCAACGGCAGCACCATCATCGGCAACGTCCTCAACGAGGTGCCCGGTTTCTTCCACGTCGGTGAGCTGCACTTCCTGTGGAAGAACGCGACCGGTCGGGGGGTCAACGACAGGTGCGGCTGCGGCGAGCCGCTGACCGGCTGCCCGATCTGGTCGACGGTGCTGCCGATCGGCCGCCCCGACGGCACCTCCCCCGACGCGCACGCCGAGGCGGTCATCCGTCGGCAGTGGACCCGGGTGCGGACCAGGCACACCTGGCGGGTGCTGCGGCGCGGCCTGCACGACGACGAGATCCGCGCACACGCCGACCTGATGGGCCGGGTCTACCGGGGCATCGCCGAGCGCACCGGCGCGCGGGTGATCGTGGACACCACGAAGATCCCCGGTGAGGCGGCGCTGCTGTCGCACCTGCCCGGCATCCGGCCGTACTACGTGCACCTGGTCCGGGATCCCCGGGCGGTGGCGCACTCGTGGCGGGAGCCGAAGCAGTACGTCTACGCGATGTCCGCCGCCCGCAGCACCGCCTACTGGCACGGCTTCAACCTGGCCTCCGCCGCGATCACCCGCCGGCACCCGGACCGGTCGATGTTCCTGCGCTACGAGCAGTTCACCGCCGACCCGGCCGGCACCGTCGACGCGCTGCTGCGGCTCTGCGCCGCCGACCCGGCCGGCAACCCGGTGCGGGGCCGCACGGTGCAGCTGCACCCCAACCACACGGTCACCGGCAACCCGGACCGGTTCCGCACCGGCCCGACCCTGGTCCGGGACTCCGACGACGGCTGGCGGCGCACCCTGTCGCCCCGCCGCCGGCTGGCCGCCACCGCGTTGGCCTGGCCGCTGTTCGGCCGCTACGGCTACCGGTCCACCGGCGGATCCAGCACGACCAAGGTCGGCAGCACACCGGACAACGGGAGGTAACGGCGTGGATCTCGGGCTCAAGGGGCGGGTGGCCCTGGTCGCGGGGGGTTCCAGCGGCATCGGGTTGGCCTGTGCGAAGGAGTTCGCCGCCGAGGGCGCCCAGGTGGCGATCTGTGGCCGCGACCCGGAGCGGCTGGCCGCCGCCGAACGCGAGCTGGCGCAGGTGGCGACCGGTCGGGTCAGCGCCACCAGCGTGGACCTCACCGACCCCGACGCGGCCCGCCGCTGGGTCGACGCGGTCGCCGCCGACCTGGGCGGGGTGCACGTGCTGGTGGCCGGCGGCGGCAGCCCACCGGTCGGCACCGCCACCGGTTTCGACGTCGAGGACTACCGGTCCGCCGTGGACCGGGTGCTGCTGCCGGCGGTGGCGCTGGCCACGGCCGCGTTGCCGCACCTGCGGGCCGCCGGCTGGGGGCGGTTGCTCTTCGTCGCCTCCGAGACCGCCTGCGTGCCGATCGGGCCGCTGGTGCTGTCCGGGGTGACCCGGGCGGCGCTGGTCCGCTTCGCCCAGGGCCTCGCCGTCGATGTCGGCCGGGACGGGATCACCGTCAACGTGCTGGCCCCGGGCGGGGTGCGGACCCCGCCGATGGAACGTGCCGCGGCCCGGCTCGCCACCGACGGCGACGTGGAGGCCCGGCTGCGGGCGATGGGGCACCACAGCGCGCTGGGCCGGCTGGCCCGGCCGGACGAGGTGGCCGCGGTGGCCGCCTTCCTGGCCAGCGAGCGGGCCTCGTTCGTCACCGCCGGAGTGCACCTGATCGACGGCGGGGCGGCGGCGACCGGCCCGGAGCTGCCCCACCTGACCGGGGTCCGCAAGGACACCTACGCCTGACCCCCGCCCGGCCCACGCCGGCCCGACGTCTGCCCCTCGCGCACGAAGGAGTGCCCGCATATGTCCACGACCAGCCAGTTCACCGAACGGGACGTCTCCGAGTTCTTCGACCAGACCACCCAGACCTACCTCAGCTTCTGGGACAGCGAGGGGGTGCTGCACACCGGTTACTTCGCCGGAGACGACGACACCGACTACCCGGCGGCGGCGGACCGGACCTCCGACCTGCTCGCCACCGACGCCGGCATCGACGCCTCCTCGACGGTGCTGGACGTCGGCTGCGGCTGCGGCAACTTCCTGCTGCGGCTGGCCGGGCGCACCGGTTGCCGGGGCGAGGGGCTGGACCTGAGCATCGAGCGGGTCCGGTTCGCCCAGGGCAAGCTCGCCGAGCGCGGCGACGGGCTGCCGATCGCCTTCCGGCACGGCTCGGCCACCGCCATGCCGTACGACGACGGCAGCTTCAGCCACGTGGTCAGCCAGGACGCGCTGTTCCTGGTGCCGGACAAGGCGCGCAGCCACGCGGAGATGTTCCGGGTGCTCGCCCCCGGCGGGACGCTGGCCGTCACCGACTTCCTGCAACCCGTCGCCGAGATCGGCGAGGCGGCCCGCCGGCACGTCTACGACCGGGTGCGGTGGAGCAGCGGCTACTCCCTCGACGGCTACCGGGAGGCGTTGACGGCGGCCGGGTTCGAGGTGACCGTCGCCCGCAGTCTGGACGGCCACATCCGGCAGACGTACCGGGTGCTCGGGGAGACCGCCCGGCAGCGGGCCGCCGCCACCGACGACGAGGCGGCCCGGCAGTGGATCCTCGGCTTCGCCGCCTCCTGCGACGAGATCCAGGCCGCGATCGACAGGGGCGAGTTCGGTTGGGGCCTGTTCGTCGCCCGCAAGCCGGCCTGACCCGCACACCGCACCCACCACAGGGGGAAGTCATGCAGCGCACCGACACCGTCAAGCGGACGATCGCCGAGGTCGTCGCCGAACGCCGGACCCAGATGTCGCCCGGCGGCCTGTTCGTCGAGGCGTTCGGCAAGGACGGCTTCGACACCGCCGTCGACTACGACGTCACCATCACCGACTCGCTGACCAGTTCCCGGCGCAAGCCCCGCTACCCGTCGCGCAACGTGCTCAAGGTGGTGGACCTGTCCCGTGAGCCGCAGGAGTTCTACTGGCACGAGAGCCCGCCGCGCCCCGGTGACCCGGCCGTGGACGGCGCGGACCTGCGCCGGGAGGCCGCCAACCACTTCCACCGCTCCCCCATTCCGGAGCTGCTGACGACCCGGGCCTGGGTGCAGGTGCCCGACGAGTTGTGGCACGACCCGGTCGGTTTCGCCCAGTTCATCGACTACCGGCTGGTGGTGCGGCTGGCCACCGCCGAGAACCACACCATCCTGCGCGGCGAGGGCGGGCTGCTGAACATGCCGCAGCTCGGCCGGCTCACCGACCCCGCGCCGTTCGCCTCGACCATCCTGGCCGCCTGCAACGAGGTGGAGCAGATGGGCAGCACCGCCGACGGGCTGATCATCAACCCGGCGGACTACTACCGGCTGCTCGGCGAGGGCCACCTGCTGCGCGACGTGGAGGACAACGGCGTCTTCATCGTCCGGACCCGGCTGGTCGACCCGGGCACCGCTATCGTCGGCGACTTCGGTCACGGCGCGGTGCTCTTCGACGCCGGCCGGTCGAACATCCGGTTCGCCGAGCCGCCGCCGGGGACCTTCGCCGAGCCGGGTCGGGCGTTGTGCGCCGAGATCTGGGAGCGGGTCGTGGTCAACCTGCCCACCTGCTTCTTCGTCGTCACCCTGTAGGCGGGGGTCGACATGTCGACGACGCCCGCGCCGGGCGTACCCGGGCGGTCCGATCCCGACGTCCTGGTCGTCGGCGCGGGCGTGGCCGGGCTGTTCTGCGCCTGGTTCCTGCGCCGGGCCGGGCTGACCGTGACAGTGGTGGACCGGGGCGAGGTCGGTGACCCGGCCGCCTGCTCGTCGGGGAACACCGGCTTCGTCGGCACCCAGGGTGCCGCGCCGCTGGCCGAGCCGGGCGTGCCGGCCAAGGGGCTGCGCTGGTTGCTCGACCCGCAGAGCCCGTTCCACGTCCGGCCCCGGCTCGACCGGGAGCTGCTGACCTGGCTGTGGCACTTCCGCCGGCACTGCACCGAGCGGCAGGCCCGCGCCGGCTTCGAGGTGCTGCTCGACCTCAAACAGCGCAGCCTGGCCATCCTGCGAGAGGTCTGCGCGCACGACGAGCTGGCCGGCACCCTCACCGCCCGTGGCATGCTGCTGGCCTGCCGGACCCCCGAGGGGTACGCGCAGGCGCGGGCGACGGTGCCGGCGGCGGTGGCCCGGGGGGTGCCGCTGCGCACCCTGGACCCGGCGGAGCTGGCCCGGCTGCAACCGGGCGTGGAGTTCACCGTCGCCGGGGCGCTGCTCAACGAGGAGGGCGCCGCGCTGCACATCCCGGCGTTCCTGGTCGCCTTCGCCCGCCTGTTGCGCGCCGCCGGGGTGGAGATCCTCACCGACACCGAGGTACGCGGCTTCGACACCGTCGACAGGCGGGTCCGCGCGGTGCGTACCAGCCGGGGTGACCTGCGGCCCGGCGAGGTGGTGCTCGCCGCCGGGGTGTGGTCGGCGGCCTGCGCCCGACAGCTCGGCGTCGGCCTGCTGCTGCAACCCGCCAAGGGGTACGCGGTGACAGTCGACTCCGGACCGGCCACACCGACGCTGCCGGTCCTGCTCAGCGAGGGAAAGGTGGCGGTCATGCCGTTGGGGGAACGGGTCCGGCTCGCCGGAACGCTGGAGCTGACCGGCCTGGACACCACCGTGTCCCCGCGCCGGGTGGAGGGGATCCTGCGCACCGTGCGGTCGTACCTGCCGGCACTGGACACCGGCGGTCGGGTGCAGGTGTGGACCGGGCTGCGGCCGTGCACCCCGGACAGCCTGCCGTTGATCGGCCGGCTGGGGTCGTACCGCAACGTCAGCGTCGCCACCGGGCACGGGCACATCGGGATGGGGTTGGCCCCGGCCGGTGGCCGGCTGCTCGCCCAGCTCGTCACCGGTGCGCCCCCGGACGTGCCGGTGGCGACGTTCGCGGTGGACCGGCACCGTCGGGGGCACCGGTGAGCGCCCCGGCGATCGGGGTGCTCTGCCTGCAGACCACCTTCGACAAGATTCCCGGGCACATCCGCAACCCGGCGACCTTCGACTTCCCGGTGGTGTACCGGGTCGTCGAGGGGGCCACCCCGCAACGGCTGGTCCGCGAGGCCGACCCGACCCTGCTGGAGCCGTTCGTCACCGCCGCCCGCGACCTCCAGGCCGCCGGGGTCGCCGCGATCACCGGGGCGTGCGGGTTCCTGGTGCTGTTCCAGGCCGAGCTGGCTGCCGCTGTGGACGTGCCGCTGCACTCGTCGAGCCTGCTGCAGCTGCCGATGGTGCACCGGATGCTCGGCCCGCACCGGACGGTCGGCGTGCTGACCGCCGACGCCACGGCGCTGACCCCCCGGCACCTGGCCGCGATCGGGGCGCAGGAGGTGCCGATCCGGGTGGCCGGGATGGCCGACGCCCCGGAGTTCCGCGAGGTGATGCTGGAGGGCCGGCGCGACGCCCTCGACGTCGACCGGTTGGCGACCGAGGTGGTGGCGCGGGCGGACGCCCTGGCCGGGCCGGATCTCGGGGCGGTGGTCATCGAGTGCACCGACCTGGTGCCGTTCGCGCACCTGATCCAGGCCCGGCTCGGGGTGCCGGTCTACGACATCGTCACCCTCACCACCATGGTGCACGCCGGCCTGGCCCGCCGCCCGTACGCCGACCGCCGCCGGTAACCGCACCGCCCGTCCCGCCGGTCGGCAGGGTCCACTCCGGACCCTGCTGACCGGCGGATTTTTGTGCCCGCCACCACGTCCCGCCCCGCACGCCCGGTCGCCCCTGCCCGCCGGGCGGTGTTCGCCTGCGCCGGGCGTCAGCCGATCCGCAGGTGATGCCGTATTCACGATTTCAAACTCCGCCATTGTCACGAGTTTCCGGCCGGAATCTCACCGTGGGTCGATGACGCATCACACTGTGCCCGGATGGCCGCCGATTGCAGGATTGACATCAACCGATCAGGTGATGGGAGGCAGCCGAGATGGACGACAGATACGACTCGTACTGCGCGGTCGACCCGCTCTTCTACGACTCGTTGTCCAGCGCGAGCGCCACCGCCACCGGCACCGGTTACGCCGCCGACCGCCCGCAGCCCGCCGGCTGGGAGTCCGAGGTCAAGGACGACTGGCTGATCCACGCCCCGATCGGCGGCAGCCTGCCCGCCCAGGGTTGGAAGATCCACGTCTCGGCCCGGCTGGACAACGCCGAGCGGGTGCTGGCCCAGGTGATGGAGTACTGCCAGCCACGCGGCATCCCGTTCAAGCACCTGCGCGGCCCCCGGATGCTGCTGATGCGTAACAGCAAGTACGCCCGTCGGGGCGGCAGCGGCAAGTTCGTCACCATCTACCCGCGCGACGACGCCGAGCTGGAGCTGACCGCCAAGGAGCTGGCGGTGCTGCTCGACGGCGAGCAGGGGCCCTACATCCTGAGCGACCTGCGCTACGGCGACGGCCCGGTCTACCTGCGCTACGGCGGTTTCGCCGCCCGCTACTGCCTCTCCGCCGAGGGCCAGGTGGTGCCGGCCATCGAGGACGCCACCGGCACGCTGGTGCCCGACCGCCGCGACCCGGTGTTCCACCTGCCCGACTGGGTCACCCTGCCCGACTTCCTCGCCCCGCACCTGGCCGCCCGCAACGCCGCCAGCACCACCGAACTGCCGTACCGGATCGAGAAGGTCATCCACTTCTCCAACGGCGGCGGCCTGTACGAGGCCCGGGACACCCGTACCGACGAGCGGGTGGTGTTGAAGGAGGCCCGCCCGTACGCCGGCCTGGACGCCACCGGGGCGGACGCGGTGACCCGGCTGCGCCGGGAGGCCACCGTGCTGCGCCAGCTCGCCGACGTGCCGCACCTGGTCCGGGTGCACGACGAGTTCAGCTTCGGCGGGCACGAGTTCCTGGCCCTGGCCTACGTCGAGGGCAGCCCGCTCAACCAGCTCGTCGTGCAGCGCTACCCGCTGGTGCATCCGGACGCAGACCGGGCCGACTACACCCGTTGGGCGCTGGACGTGCACCGGCAGGTCGCCGAGGCGGTCGAGGCCATCCACGCGCACGGCATCGTCTACGGCGACCTGCACATGTTCAACATCATGGTCGGCGACGACGGCGCGGTCACCCTGATCGACTTCGAGGTCGCCGCGCCGGCCGCCGACGCGAGCCGACCGGCGCTGCGCAACCAGGCGTTCGCCGCGCCCCGCGACCGGGTCGGCTTCGACGTCGACAGGTACGCGCTGGCCTGCCTGCGACTGGCCCTGTTCCTGCCACTGACCGCGATGCTGCGGCTGGCCCCGGCGAAGGCGGCGCACCTGGCCGACGTGGTGGCCGAGAACTTCCCGGTCGACCGGACGGTGCTCGATGAGACCGTCGCGGTGATCGTCGGCGAACCACCGGCCGAGCCGACCGCCACCACGACCGCGCCGACCCCCACGAGCGGGACCGCGCCGCTGGACCCCGACGTGGTGCGGGTCGACCCGGACGACTGGCCCGGTCTGCGCGACCGGCTGGTCCGGGCGATCACCGCCAGCGCCACCCCGCAGCGCGACGACCGGCTCTTCCCCGGCGACATCCGGCAGTTCAGCGGCAGCGACGGCGGGTTGAACCTCGCCCACGGCGCGGCCGGGGTGCTCTGGGCGTTGCACGCCACCGGCGCCACCGTCGACCCCCGGCACGTCCGGTGGCTCGTCGACCGGGTCCGGGAACCGGCCTCCGGCAGCCGACTCGGCTTCTTCGACGGGCTGCACGGGGTGGCGTACGTGCTGGACCTGCTCGGGCACCGCGACGAGGCCCGCCGGCTGGTCGACCGCTGTCTCGACGAACCCTGGACGGACCTCGGCAACGACCTGGTGGGCGGCCTGCCCGGGGTCGGGCTGAACCTGGCCCACTTCGCCGAGGTGACCGGCGAGTCCCGCTACGCCACCGCCGCCCGGCGGGCCGTCGACCTGGTCGTCGAGCGGCTCGGCGACGTCGACTCGGTGGCCGAGATCAGCGGCGGCCGGCACCCGTACGCGGGACTGATGCGCGGCGGCGCCGGGGCGGCCCTGCTGCTGCTGCGCCAGCACGAGCGGGAACCCGACGAGCGGCTGCTCGACCACGCCGCCACCGCGCTGCGGCAGGACCTGCGCCGGTGTGTCCGCCGCGACGACGGGCACCTGGAGGTCAACGAGGGCTGGCGGACCATGCCGTACCTCGCCGAGGGCAGCGTCGGGGTGGGCCTGGTGCTCGACCAGTACCTGCGCCACCGGCCCGACGAGACCCTGCGGGAGCAGGCCGAGGCGATCCGCCGCTGCGCCGACTTCCCGTTCTACGCCCAGTCCGGCCTGTTCGCCGGCCGCGCCGGCATCGTCGCCTACCTGGCCGGCCGGGGCGAGTACGAGGTGGCCCACGCCCAGGCCCGACTGCTCGGCTGGCACGCCCTGCCGTACGCCGACGGCACCGCCTTCCCCGGCGACCAACTGTTGCGGATCTCCATGGACCTGGCCACCGGCACGGCCGGCGTGCTGGCCGCCGTGGCCGCCACCCGACCCACCGACCCGGTCCGGCTGCCGTTGCTGACCCGACGGTCCGACGGCCCGACCGGCGACACCACCCCGGCCGACTGACGGCCCACCCGCTCCCCGGGGGTCACCCCGGGGCCACCCGACCCGACTGACCACGGAAAGGAGGAATGACATGGCCCTGCTCGACCTTCAGGGGATGGAGCTGCCGGCCACCGGACGTACCGGTGGCGGGAGCCAGGCGAGTCTGCTGCTCTGCGGCGACAGCTCGCTGAGCGTCACGACCTGCAACTGAGGTGACGGTCGTCGACCCGACGGCCGACCGACCTCACCATCAGGCACCACCGTAACGACAGCGATCCACATCGACAGAAAGAGGTAAGACCATGGCTCTGCTCGACCTCCAGGGGATGGAACTGCCGGCCACCGAGCGCACCGGCGGCGGCAGCCGCGCCAGCCTGCTGCTCTGCGGCGACAGCTCGCTGAGCGTCACCACCTGCAACTGACGTGACGGTCGTCGACCCGACGACCCGACGACCCGACCGAGTTGACCACCAGGCACGTCCACATCGACAGAAAGAGGTAAGACAATGGCTCTGCTCGACCTCCAGGCGATGGAACTGCCGGCCACCGAGCGCACCGGCGGCGGCAGCCAGGCCAGCCTGCTGCTCTGCGGCGACAGCTCGCTGAGCGTCACCACCTGCAACTGATCGACCGGTATCGCATGGCCCCGGACCGGCACCTGCCGGTCCGGGGCCGCGCGGCGTGGGAGGGGAGGTGCGATGACGCCGGCTGACCGGCTCCTGCTGCGCGCCGTCCGTGCCGCCGGCTGGTGGACTCCGACACTGACCGTGGCCACCGTGGCCGCGACGGCGGCCGAACTGGCCCTGCCGGCGGTGCTGGGTCGGGCCGTCGACGCCGCCGTCGGCACCACGCCGCAGGCGTCCTCCGGCCGCTGGCTGGCCGCCGTCGCCGGACTGATCGCCCTGCTGGTCGTCGCCGGCGTGCTCCGCGACTACGGCACCGGCGCGGCCACCGCACGCTCGGTGGCCCACCTGCGCCACACCCTGGTGCGTCACCTGTTCGCCCTCGACCCACGCACCGCCGGCCGCCGCCCGGTGGGCGACCTGGCCGGCCGGGTCGTGGGTCAGGTCGCCGACGCCGGCCAGGCCGCCCCGACCGTGGTCACGGCCGCCACCGTGGCGTTGCCGCCGATCGGCAGCCTGGTGGCGCTCACCCTGATCGACCCGTGGCTCGGCGTCACCTTCGTGCTGGGGCTGTTGCTACTCGCCCTGCTGCTGCGCGGCTTCGTCGCCGACGCCTCCGCCGCCGTCGCCGGCTACCAGCAGGCCCAGGGCGAGCTCGCCGGCCGGCTGGTGGAGACGCTGGCCGGAGCCCGCACCATCGCCGCCGCCGGCACCGGTGACCGGGAGGTCGAGCGGGTGCTGACCCCGCTCGCCGCGCTGCACCGGCACGGCGCACGGACCTGGACGGTGCTGGCCGGAGCCGCGACCCGGGGTGCCGTGCTCAACCCGCTGCTCCAGGTGGCGATAGTCGCCGTCGGCGGGTTGTCGCTGGCCGCCGGCCGGTTGACCCCCGGGGAACTCCTGGCCGCCATCCAGTACGCCGCGCTCGGTGCCGGCCTCGGCACCGTGGTCGCCGCCCTCAACACCGCGGTCCGGGTCCGCGCCGGCTGCCGCCGGGCCGCCGACGTGCTCGCCGAACCCGCCCGGCCGTACGGCACCCGTCTCCTGCCACCCGGGCCGGGCACCCTGGAACTACGCGGGGTCACCGTGCGCGACGCCGACGGCCGGCCCCTGCTCGACCGGGTGGACCTGCGGGTGCCCGGAGGCAGCCTGCTGGTCGTCGTGGGCGCCTCGGGGGCGGGCAAGTCGCTGCTCGCCGCCGTGGCCGGCCGGTTGCGCGACCCGGACGACGGCGTGGTGCTCCTGGACGGGGTGCCGCTGCCGGAGCTGACCCCGGCCACTCTGCACGCCGCGGTCGGCTACGGCTTCGAACGACCGGTGCTGGTCGGCGAGACGGTAGGCGCCGCCGTCGGGGCCGGCGCGGATCCGGTGCCGCTGGCCAGGGCCGCGGCCATCCACGACTTCGTCGAACGGCTACCCGACCGGTACGGCACCCCGCTGGCCGAGGTCGCCATGTCCGGCGGCGAACGGCAGCGGCTCGGGTTGGCCCGCGCACTGCGTGCCGAACGGCTGCTGATCCTCGACGACGCCACGTCCAGCCTGGACACCGCCACCGAGTACCAGGTGACCCGGGCGTTGACCGGGCCCGGTGACCGGCGTACCCGGGTGGTGGTCAGCCACCGGATCGGCATGGCCGCCCGCGCCGACCTGGTCGCCTGGGTGGCCGATGGGCGGGTCCGTGCCGTCGGCCCGCACCCGGCGCTCTGGGCAGACCCCGACTACCGGGAGGTGTTCCGGTCGTGAACACGGTCACCGGCGTGACCCGGGCCGCGTTACGGGCCCGGCGGGCACAGCTGTGGCGGTTGGCCGGCTGGTCGGCCGCCGAGGTGCTACCGGCGGCCCTGTCGGGGCTGCTGACCGCACACGCCGTCGACAGCGGCTTCCTGGCCGGCCGACCGGGCGTCGGGCTGGCGTGGTTGGCGCTGCTCGGGCTCGCGGTACTGGTCGGCGCGGCCGGCACCCACCGGTCGTACGCGCTGCTCGGCGACGTGGTGGAACCGTTCCGCGACGACCTGCTCCGCCGGGTGGTACGCGGCGCGGTGACCGGTGCGGCCGGCGGCCGGGCCGACGACGCGGCGGTGGCCCGGCTGACCCACCAGGTGGAGCTGGTCCGGGACACCTACGCCGGGCTGCTGATGGTGGTACGCGGCTTCCTGTTCGCCCTCGGCGCCGCCGTGCTCGGCCTGTTCTCGTTGGCCGCCCCGGTGGCCCTGGTGGTGGCGGTGCCGGTGCTGGCCGGTCTCGGCCTCTTCGCCGTGGCGTTGCCGGTGATGGTCGCCCGGCAACGGGAGTACGTGCTCTCCGACGAGCGCCTCGGCCGGGCCGTGGTGACCGCGGTGACCGGCCACCGCGACGTCTCCGCCAGCGGCACGCGGGACGAGATCACCGACTGGGTCGGCGCGTCGGTCGACGCGCAGGCCCGGGTGGAGCGACGGCTGGCCACCATGGCCGCGACCCGTGGCCTGAGCCTGGCACTGGGTGGCTGGCTGCCGGTGCCGGCGCTGCTGCTGGCCACACCGTGGCTGATCCGCCAGGGGCTGGGCCCCGGCGCGGTGCTCGGCGCCCTGGTCTACGTGACGCGCGGCGTGCAGCCGGCCCTGCACAGCCTGGTGCAGGGGGTCGCCGCCGGCGGCCTCCGCTTCGCCGTCACCCTCGATCGGCTCCTGCGCACCGCCGCGCCGCCGGCCAGCACCGCACCGTCCGTCGCCACCGACCAGACCACACCGTTCCCCGCCACCACCGACCAGGTCGCATCGCCTGTCGCCACCACCGACCAGATCGCCGGTGCCGAGCCGGCCGGGTCGCTGCCCGGCCGCGCCACGGAACCGGCTGCCTCGGCGCTGTCGCTGCGCGGGGTGACCTTCCGGTACGGGCCACACGCCGATCCGGTGCTCGACGACCTCGACCTCGAGGTGCCGGTCGGCGACCACCTGGTGATCGTGGGGGCCAGCGGGATCGGCAAGTCCACCCTGGCGGGACTGGTCGCCGGGCTGCTGCACCCCCAGTCCGGCACGGTCCACGTCGGTGGGTCGCCGGTGGCCGGGGCCACGCCGCTGACGCTGGCCGAACGGCGGGTGCTCATCCCCCAGGAGGCGTACGTCTTCTCCGGCACGCTCCGGGAGAACCTCGACTACCTGGCTCCCGGCCTCCCGGACGACACGATCGACCGGGCGGCGGCCCGGCTGGGCCTTACCGGGCTGCTGGCCCGGCTGGGCGGCTACGACGCGCTGCTACGCCCTGCGGAACTGTCGGCGGGGGAACGCCAACAGCTGGCGCTGCTGCGGGCCTGGCTCTCCCCCGCCGCGCTGGTCATCCTCGACGAGGCAACCTGTCATCTCGACCCGGCGACCGAAGCCCGGTGGGAGAGCGCGTTCGCCGCCCGTCCGGGCACCCTGGTGGTGATCGCCCACCGGGTCAGTTCGGCGCTGCGGGCCCGGCGGGTCCTGCTGCTCGACGGCCGGACCGCGCTGCTGGACACCCACGAGGGGCTACTCGCCCGCTCGCCGGCCTATCGTGCCCTGGTCGGCTACGGCGAGACGGAACAGGAACCTGAACCTGGACCGGAGGCGGTCACAGCCAACCCGACTCGCGGGCTATCCGTACCGCTTCCCAGCGGGTCCGCGCACCGGTCTTGGCCATGATCCGCGACAGGTGGTTTCGCACCGTCCCGGCCGACAGCACCAGGCGGGCGGCGATCTCCTGCACCGGGTGCCCCTCGGCGACCACGTCGAGCACCTCCCGCTCCCGGTTGGTCAACGGGCTGTCGGCGACCTCCAACGCGGCCACCACCAGGTCCGGGTCGAGGACGACCCGCCCCTCGGCCAGCTGACGGACCCCGTCGACGATCCGGCCGGGAGGCACCTCGCGGCTGAGGAAACCGATTCGGTGGCCGTGCTCGGCGAGCACCGGCCCCAGTCGGCCGGCCCGTCGCTGCTCGACCAGGACCAGTAGGGATCCCACCGGTGGGGCGGCGGGCTGCTGCGGGGACGGCTCGGTGACGGCATCCGCGCCGGCCGGACCGGCTCCGGGCGGCGTCGTGGAATCCGCACCGGGCACGGCGGTGAGCGCGACGGCGGGATCGGTGGTGGAGACCGTGGTGAAACCGGTGGTGAAGTCGGCAGCTGCCAGGCGGACCAATTCCGCCACGGTCAGCATGTCGAACTCCACCACGGCGACATCGGGGCGTTGGGCCAGGAGGGCCGCCCTCAGGTGACGCGGACTGTCCACTTCGCCAACGATCTCGATGTCGTGTTCGGCGGAGAGCAGCTGTGCGAGCGCACCCCGGAGCAGCCCACCCTGGAGAGCGAGCAGTGTGCGGACCATAGCAACTCCCGACATATAGCCCGTGACAGCGAAATGTGTGCGGCCAGTGACGCACGGTTGAGAATTTTATTGAACTCGTAACCGGTCCGACACCCCTTCCCGCCGGTAGTCAGATCCAACCCGCGTCCTGGGCCCGCTGCACGGCCTCCCAACGGTTACGGGCACCGGTTTTGCGCAACACGACGGACAGGTGGTTGCGGACGGTCCCGGGCGCCAGATGCAGCTGGGCGGCGATCTCCTTGGTCGACAGGCCCCGGGCCGCCGCGCCGGTCACCTCACGTTCCCGCTCGTTCAACGGGTTCACCGCGGCGTCGAGGGCGGCCAGCGCGATCACCGGATCGATCATCCGTTGCCCCTCGGCGACCAACCGTAGTTGGTCCAGCAGCTCCTGCGGTGGGACATCCTTGGCGATGATCCCCCGCACCCGCGCCCCGAGTGCCCGACGCAGCACCCGGGCCGTCCGTCGGGACGTCAACACCACCACGGCGCACTCCGGTAGCCGGGCGTGCCACTGTCTGGTCAGGACGGCGGGATCCTCGATCGCGTCCAGGTCGACCAGGACCACGTGCGGCCGCCGGGTGACGACCCGGTCCGACAGGTGATGGTCCGGATCGCTCTCTCCGGCCAGCTCGAAGCCGGGTGTGGCGGACAGGACCGCCGCCAACGCGGTACGCAACAGGCCCGGCGGACCCACCACCACGACCCGAATCGTCGGCGAAGATGAATCGGATTCTGATGAACGACCCGGACCCGACGACAACTGATTATTCGTCAGTTCTTCCACTCACAACATTTTCCCGAGATAAAGCCGAATCAGTCCCGAGTGTCAGAATGACGACGAAATCGGAGCGGGTGGAAAATTGGGCTAAATGCGTCAGAGGGCAATATGCGAGTAGGCCCACCCCGTACGGGGTGGGCCTACTCGTAATGGTTGTCCGGCGGTGTCCTACTCTCCCACACCCTCCCGAGTGCAGTACCATCGGCGCTGGAGGGCTTAGCTTCCGGGTTCGGAATGTGACCGGGCGTTTCCCCTCCGCCATGACCGCCGTAACTCTATGAACATATCAACACACGCGCGGGCTGGTCGTGTGACCAGTCGGGGTGTTTGCTTGTTCAGAGTTGCACAGTGGACGCGTAGCAGCTTCGTAGTCAAGTCCTCGGCCTATTAGTACCGGTCAACTGAACCCGTTACCG
>NZ_JBTMMT010000043.1:0-60649 GCF_055517075.1 Micromonospora sp. DSM 43699 | reverse complement strand
GGACGGGGACGGGTGGGGGTGGGTAGTGTGTTGTTGACGGTAGTTTGCATTGCGCAGTAGTGTGTGTCGTGTGGACACCACACAACTGCTCAAGGGTGTGCTTGACCTGGCTGTTCTGGCCGTGCTGCGGGATTCCGACGGGTACGGGTACGACATCCTGCGCCGGCTGCGGGAGGCCGGGCTGGAGGAGGTCGGGGACGCCTCGGTCTACGGCACGCTGCGTCGGCTCTTCGCCGCCGGGCTGCTCACCACGTACGTGGTGCCGAGCGAGTCCGGGCCGCACCGCAAGTACTACGCGCTCAACGCCGCCGGCCGTGACCAGCTCACCCGCTCCGGCAAGACCTGGCGCGCGTTCGCCACGACGATGGACCAGCTGCTCGACGATCGGGGGAGGGCGGCATGACCGTCACTGGGCAGGACGTCACGGACTACGTCGAGCGGGTGCGGGCCGCCCTGGCCGACCTGCCACCGCAGGCCCGCGACGAGCTGACCGAGGACCTTCCGGAACACCTGACCGAGGTCGCCGCCGAAGCCGACGGCTCGCTGGTCGACCGGCTGGGCACCCCCGAGGCGTACGCGGCGGAGCTGCGCGCCGCCGCCGGGGCGGGCGATGCGGCGGCCGGCCGACGGGTCCTGGAACGGCGGATCGCCGTCATGGTGGGACATGCCCGGACCCGGATCGACCGGGTCGACGCCCGGCTCGGCCCACTGCTCGGGCACGCCACGGCGGGCGAGTTCCTGCGGCTGCTCCGCCCGGCCTGGTGGGTGGGCCGCGCCTACCTGGCCGCGATGCTGATCACCGCGATCAGCACCGACGGCCCGCTCGGCCTGCTGCCCCGGCTCGACGGCAACTGGTTCGTCGGGCTGCTGATGTTCGCCGGGCTGGTCGTCGGCTCCTGCTGGTTGGGTCGCCACACCTCCGAACTGCGAATCTGGCAGCGCTGGGCGGTGCACGCCGGTGCAGTGGGGCTGATCCTGTTCGCGATCGGCGGACTGCTGGTCGTGGACGACAACGCCCGCCTCGGTGCCGACTACGGCTACCAGTCGACCTCCGTGCAGAACCCGTACGACCAGGTGCAGGACGTCTACGTCTACGACAGCGAAGGGCGGGTGGTGGAGAACGCCCGGCTCTTCGACCAGAACGGCACCCCGATCCGGCTGGGCTGGCCGGCCTGCGACGATCCCGCCCTGCCCGACGTCAACCCCATGCAGCGTGGCTACCCGTACTGCCCGGAGCAGGCGCCGTTCCGGCCGCGCCCGCCGGCCGTTGCCCCGCTCCCGCCCGGGTCGACAGGTGATCCGGGCGTCTCGCCCGCACCGACCGGGCCCGTCGCCGTTCCGACGGCAACCACGCCGGGCGCGCCCGTCCCCACCGGGCCAGGCACCGCCGACCCCACCGGGTCGGCTCCGACGCCGCCGCCCGCGCCGCCGTCGGTGGCCGGGCCGGCGGGCGAGCCCCTGCCCACCGCTACCCGCTGACCCGGCCTTGCTGGGAAATGGCTGAACGGACGATGGGAACGGGGCAGCGCACGCTGATCTTCGTCGCTACGTTGTCGTCTGCTCATCCACCCCTCGGAAGGAAACCCCGTGTCAGAGCAGGTCGCACCGCCCCCCGCGCCGCTGGCAGAACCGGCCGGCCAGGCCGAGCAGGCCGGTCAGGCCGAGCCGGTCGCACCGGCCTCCGCCGTCACGCCGGAGCAGCCGGCGCAGCTGCAGCAGCCGGAGGAGTCGAAGGGCGGCGGCGCGAAGAAGGCGCTCGGCATCGTCGGCGCGGTCGTCGCCTTTCTGGTGATCGCCGCGCTGAAGTTCGGCGTCGCCAGCGCCATCGGCAACTTCCTCAACCCGGACGAGACGGCCGAGGCGAAGGCCGGTGACTGCATCGCCGAACTGCCCGAGGTGACAGGCACCGAGGAGCAGTCGGTGAGCGACGCCAAGGTGGTCAAGTGCACCTCGACCGAGGCCGTCTACACCGTTGTCGGCCGGGTGGAGGAGCAGACCGAGGCGCAGGCGAAGACGGGCAAGGCGTGCGAGCAGTACCTCAAGGAGGGCGACGACGGCTACGTCTTCTACAACATCGCCCCGGGCGGCAAGGGCTACCTGCTCTGCCTGGCCAAGAAGGCCTGACCGGGAGGGCCTTCCGGTCGACCGGGAAGGCCTGACCGGGTCGGGACGGCAGTCCGCCGACGGCGGCGCGGGAACCTCCGCGCCGCCGTCGGCGTGTCCCACGCCACCGTCGGTGAACGCGAGGTATATGCCACTGTTCCGGCATCTTCCCGGCACGCGTACGGCGTGACAGGCTACCGACACGTAGGAGCGCCCTGCGACCAGCCGATGATGACTGACCGACAGGAGGACGGGCCGATGGGCGAGATGGTGAGTTACCGCCGTAGCGCAGGGACCGGCGAGGGGTATCTCGCGATACCGTCCAGTGGAACGGCCAGCCCGGCGGTCATCGTCATCCAGGACTGGTGGGGTCTCGTCCCGCACATCCGTTCGGTGGTGGACCGGTTCGCCGAGGCCGGCTTCGTCGCGCTGGCCCCCGACTTCCGGCACGGCCAGCCGGCCAGCAAACCCAGCGAGCCCCGGCAGATGCTCAACAGCGCCCAGATGGACGAGGCGGCGGCCGACATCGCCGGTGCGGCGGAATACCTCGCCGGCCGGGCCGAGGTGACCGGCAAGGTCGGCTGCGCCGGGTTCTGCGCCGGTGCCAGCCTGGCCCTCTGGGCGGCGACCCGGGCCGAGCGGATCGTGGCCACCGCCGCCTTCTACCCTCGGCTGCCGTGGGACGGGATGCCCACCGAGTGGGCCGACTACGCGGGCAAGGCGGCGGTCGTGCACTGCTCCGAGGCGGACGGCCTCTCCGCCGCCGACGGGGTACAGACCGTGCGTCGGGCCGTCGAGAACGCCGGTGGCACCTGCCAGACCTACGACTACCCGGGCACCGCGCACGCGTTCTTCAACGAGGACCGGCCGGAGAACTTTGACCAGCGGGCCGCCGCCACCGCCTGGGCCCGCACCCTGGAACTCTTCCGGGCCAAGCTTGGCTGAGTCGCGTACCCCCGCCGAGGTGGTCGCCCGCGCCGCGCGGGCGACCGACCTGGCCGACCTCGACGCGGCGATCGGCGACTGCTTCGCCTGCCCGCGTCTGGTCGACTGGCGGGAGGAGGTCGCCCGGACGAAACGGGCCGCCTTCCGCGACCAGGATTACTGGGGGCGGCCGGTGCCCGGCTTCGGCTCCCCGGACAACCGCACCGGGCGCGGCGGCGCAGGCCCACCGGCCACCGCCCCGGCGCCGACGCGGATCGGGATTCTCGGGTTGGCCCCGGCCGCGCACGGGGGCAACCGGACCGGCCGGGTCTTCACCGGGGACCGCTCCGGCGACGTGCTCTTCGCCGCCCTGCACCGGGCCGGGCTGGCCAACCAGCCGACCAGTGTGGCCGCCGACGACGGGCTCGCCCTCGTCGGCACCCGGATCTTCGCCGCCGTACGCTGCGCGCCGCCGGACAACAAGCCCACCCCGGCCGAGCGGGACACCTGCGCCCCCTGGGTGCACCGGGAGGTGGAGTTGATCCGGCCCACCCTGCGGGTGGTCGTCGCGCTGGGTGGCTTCGCCTGGGCCGCGTGGTGGCCGGTGCTGCGCCAGGTGTACGGCGTCCGGCCGCCCAGCCCGCGACCGGTCTTCGGCCATGGGGCACACTGGTCCGGGTCGGCCGCTCCCGATCTGCTCGGTTGCTACCACGTCAGCCAGCAGAACACCTTCACCGGGCGGTTGACCGCACAGATGCTTGACGATGTGTTCGCCCGGGCGAAACAGCTCGCGGGGGTGGACTGAGCAGCGTGGGACGGTGGCGATGGACCTCGGCGTACTGCGCAGGTGGTGGCCCGTCGCCGTGGTTTCGCTGCTGCTGCTCGCCGCCGCACTCGCCGCCGGCCACTCGTCGATCGGTGCCAGCCGCATCCCACCCGCCGCCGAGAGCCTCCCGTACGTGCCGGAGTATCCGACGGCCGAGCCGGCCCGGTCCATCCCGATCGAACCGCGCACCGACGCCGAGCAGACCCGGGCGAGCGTCCCGCAGTGGATCGCCACGGTGGCGATCGTCCTGCTCGGACTGGCCATCCTGACCGCCCTCGGCTACCTGGCCTTCACCCTGCTGCGCGGCGCGCTGCGGCGGACCAGCCGGGCGATCCCCGCCACCCGGGCCCGGCGTACCGCCGAGGGCACCGCGCGGGAGGTGGTGGCCGCGCTCGACGCCGGCCTGGAGGAGTTGGACGACGCCGACACCGACCCGCGTACCGCAGTCATCGCCTGCTGGGTGCGGCTGGAGGAGGCCGCCACCGAGGCCGGCGTGCCGAGGCGTACCGGGGACACCCCGACCGACCTGGTCAGCCGGCTGCTGCGCGGCGACCCGGCGGCCGGCGTGCCCGCCATCGCCAGCGCCGACGTGCTGGACGGCTTCGCGCACGTCTACCGCGAGGCCCGTTACGCCACCCGCACCGTCGACGCCGGGATGCGCGACCAGGCCCGGGGGGCGCTACGACGACTGCGCGGCGAACTCACCGCGCTCGCCGACGCGCAGGAGCCGGCGTGACCGCCCGTACCGCACCCGGTGAGGTGCCGGGATGAGCGAGTCGACAGGCCTGGACGACCTCTTCCGCTTCGAGGAGGAGGCACCGGCCCGGTCGGGCCGGGCCCGGGGCGGACGTGCCCGCTGGGTCTTCCGGCTGCTCCTGACCGCCGCCGGGGTCACCGCCGTGATCCTGGTCGGCCTGCGCGCGGTCGGCCTGCAACTGTCGATCGGGATCGTGGTGGCCGGGGTGCTGGCGGTGCTCGCCGTCCGCCGGGTCACCGCACTGCTCGCCCCGCCGCCGCCACCCCGCAGCGGTGCCCGGACCCCGGCCGGTGAGGAACCGGGCGCCTACAACTGGGCGGCCCGGGACGCGTTGCGGGCCGCCATCAACGGTTGGGAACGCCCGCTGGACTGGTCCTCGGAGAACCCGGACCGGTTCGCCGAGCGGATCCTGCCCCGCCTCGGCGAGTTGGCCGACGAGCGGCTGCGCCAACGCCACGGGCTGACCCGGGAGTCCGACCCGACCCGGGCCCGCGCCCTGCTCGGGGAGCCGCTCTGGAGCTTCCTCGACACCCCCTCCCGCCGTCCCCCGTCGCCGCGCGACCTTGCGGCGATCGTCGCCGAACTGGAGAAGATCTGATGAACGACGTGGACCGCAGCATTCCCGCCACGGAGGTCGGCCACCTGGCCCGGGCGGTGCTGGACGCGGTCGGCACGGTCGTGGTCGGCAAGCGGGAGTCCCTGGAACTGGTCCTCGCCGGCATCCTGGCCGGCGGGCACGTGCTGCTGGAGGACCTGCCCGGCCTGGGCAAGACGCTCACCGCGCGTTCCTTCGCCCAGGCCCTCGGGCTGGACTTCCGTCGGCTCCAGTTCACCCCCGACCTGCTGCCCGCCGACGTCACCGGCTCGTTCCTCTACGACCAGCGCAGCGGCGACTTCTCCTTCCGGGCCGGCCCACTCTTCACCAACCTGCTGCTGGCCGACGAGATCAACCGGACACCGCCGAAGACCCAGTCGGCGCTGCTGGAGGCGATGCAGGAGAAGCAGGTCTCCGTCGAGGGCGTCACCTACCGGCTGGACGCGCCGTTCCACGTCCTCGCCACCGCCAACCCGATCGAGTACGAGGGGACGTACCCGCTGCCCGAGGCGCAGCTCGACCGGTTCCTGCTGCGGGTGTCGTTCGGGTACCCGCAGCGCGAGGAGGAGTGGGAGGTGCTGCGTCGGCGGATGGACCGTCGCCGCGAGGAGGCCCAGATCGAGCCGGTGGTCGACGCCGGCACCCTGCGGGCCATGCAGGCCGCGTTGGAGGACGTGGTGGTGGAGGACTCCGTCGGCAAGTACATCGTGGACCTCACCGCGGCCACCCGGGAGCACCCGTCGGTGCTGGTCGGCGCGTCCCCGCGGGGATCGCTGGCGCTGCTGCTGCTGGCCCGGGTCCGGGCGGTGTTCGCCGGCCGGGACTACGTGGTTCCGGAGGACGTGAAGGAGGTGGCGGCCCCCGCGCTGGCCCACCGGATCACCCTGCGCCCGGAGATGTGGCTGCGCCGGGTCGACCCCTCCTTCGTGGTCGGCGAGGTGCTGGAGCAGACCCCGGCGCCGGCCAGTGGCGCGCTGCCCAGCTACGCGGCCGGCCAGGCCGGGCGCTGATCGTCGTGCCTGACCGTCAGGAGCCGACGGCGGGCTGGTCGCCCACCTGGGCGCTCGGCCGGGCGGTGTTGCTCACCGGGTTGCTGCTGATCGCCGCCGTGCTGCTCGGCCGGGTCGACCTGGTCGTGCTGGCCACGCCGTTCGCGCTCGGCACCGCGTACGCGCTGCGCCGCCGGCCCGTCGCCGCACCGCAGTTGGAGATCACCGCCTCGGACGCCCAACTGGTCGAGGGCGGCGAGCTGGCCGGTGCCGTAGTGGTGGGCAACCCGGACGTCGTGCCGTACGACGTGGTGGTGGTCCGGACCCGGATCTCACCGTGGCTGCGGGTACGGCGGGCCGGCTTCGGCGGGCTCGGGCTGGACGTCAGCCGCACCGGTGGCGCGGACCGGCCCTTCGTCACCTCGCTGTCCACCGGCACCGCCGTCGACCTGGAGCTGGCCGGTACCGCGCTGCGCTGGGGCCGGCACCCGATCGGCCCGGCCGGTGCCCGCGCCGCCGCCGCCGACGGGCTGCTGGTCTCCCGGGCGGTGCTCACCGAGCCGGTGCGGATGCGGGTCTACCCGAAGACCGAGCCGTTCGAGGCGGTGGAGGCGATGCCCCGGGCCGCCGGGCTGGTCGGCGCGCACCACTCCCGACGACCGGGGGAGGGCGGCGAGCTGGCCGGGGTACGGGTCTTCGGGCCGGGGGACCGGCTGCGCCGGATCGACTGGCGGGTGTCGCTGCGGACCCGGCAGTTGCACGTGGCGTCCACCCTGTCCGACCGGGACGCCGAGGTGGTCGTCCTGCTCGACGTGCTGGCCGAGGCGGGCCGCTCCGGCGGGGTGGCCGGTGCGGCGTCCGTGCTGGACACCACGGTCCGGGCCGCCGCCGCGATCGCCGAGCACTACCTGCACCGGGGTGACCGGGTGGCCCTGCTGGAGTACGGTCCGGCGGCCCGTCGACTGCGTCCGGCCACCGGTCGCCGGCAGTACCTGACCGTGCTGGAATGGCTGCTCGACGTGCACGCCGAGTCCTCCCCGCACGAGCCGTACGACCAGGTCTTCGGCCCGCAGGTGCTCTCCGCCGACGCCCTTGTGGTGGTGCTCACCCCGCTGCTCGACGAGCGGTCCGCGCAGATGCTGGCCCGGCTGGCCCGGGGCGGACGTTTCGTGGTGGCGGTGGACACCCTGCCGACCGACCTCGCCCCGCCCGGCAACCGGGGCTGGGCGCCGGTGGCGTACCGGCTGTGGCGGCTGGACCGGGACACGATGATCGGTCAGCTCCGGGAGCACGGCGTGCCGGTGGTGGGTTGGGCCGGTGCCGGCAGCCTCGACCAGGTGCTGCGGGACGTCGCCCGACTGGCGACCGCTCCCCGGGTCGGTGGCCGGTGAGCGCGGTGGACGCCGTCGGGGAGCGGCTCAGGGTGGTGCGGACGGTCGTCCGCCGGGTGACGCTGTTGCCGCTGCTGGTGCGCGGTGCCGTCTTCCTGGTGGTGCTGGCCGGTCTGCTGCTGGCGTACCCGGTGGAGCTGTTCGACGCCCGGTCGTTGCTCGCGCTGACGGTGGTGGCGGTGTTGCCGGCGGTGGCGCCGCGCCGGTTCTGGCCGACCTTCGCCGCGCTGGTCACGGTGGCCGGTTGGGTGTTCGCCTCGGCCGGTTACGACCGTCCGATCGCGCTGTGGCGGTTGTTGGCGGTGGCGGCCCTGCTCTACCTCGGACACACCCTCTGCGCGCTTTCGGCCGTGCTGCCCTACGACGGGGCGATCGACCCGGACGTGGTGCTGCGCTGGCTCACCCGGGCCGGTGCGGTGGTGCTGGCCTCGGCGGTGATCGGCGTGCTGCTGACCGGGGCGGGGCAGCTCGGCCCGGATGACGGTTCCCAGGCCGTGACGGTGGTCGGTCTGCTGGTGGCGGTGGGTCTGAGCGGGTTGCTGGGCTGGCTGCTGCGGCGCAGATAGCGGGACGTTGCGCAGCTCACAGGTGTTGTGCTCCGTCACAGAAGGGGGTCTCGAGCGGGATTATCGCAGCCGCCCGGGGAAAGATGGACTACGTGAATCCGAAGCGGATCCTTGTCGTGGGTGCCGGGCACGTAGGCCTGTACGCCGCTCTGCGCCTGTCCAAGAAGCTGAGCTCCCGTGAGGCCGAGGTCGTCGTCGTCGACCCGCAGCCGCACATGACGTACCAGCCGTTCCTCCCCGAGGCGGCGGCCGGCAACATCTCGCCCCGGCACTCCGTGGTGCCGCTGCGGCGTGAGTTGCGCAAGTGCAAGGTCGTCGCGGGCGCGGTGACCCGGATCGACCACAGCCGCAGGACCGCGGTGGTGCAGCCGATCTCCGGCCCGACCCGGGAGATCCCGTACGACCACGTGATCGTGGCCCCCGGCTCGGTGTCCCGCACCCTGCCGATCCCGGGCCTGCACGAGCACGGGATCGGGTTCAAGACCATCGGTGAGGCCATCTACCTGCGCAACCACGTGCTGGACCGGCTCGACGTGGCGGCCGCCACGCAGGACGCCGACGTCCGCCGGTCCGCGTTGACGTTCACCTTCGTCGGTGGCGGCTACGCCGGCATCGAGGCGTTGGCCGAGATGGAGGACATGGCCCGGGACGCGCTGCGCTACTACCCGGAGCTGAAGCCGGACGACATGCGCTGGGTGCTGGTCGAGGCGACCCAGCGGGTGCTGCCGGAGGTCGACCGGGACATGGGCGCCTACACGGTGCAGCAGCTGCTCAAGCGGAACATGGACATCCGGCTGGACACCCGGCTGGAATCCTGCGTCGACGGGGTGGTGAAGCTCTCCGACGGGGACAGCTTCCGCTCCGACACCATCGTCTGGACGGCCGGCGTCAAGCCGTCGCCGATGCTGGACCGCACCGACTTCCCCCGCGACGAGCGGCGGCGGGTCACCTGCCTGCCCACCCTCCAGGTCGTCGACGGCGACCGGGTGGTCGAGGGGGCGTGGAGCGCCGGCGACTGTGCCGCCGTACCGGACCTGACCAAGGAGCCGGGCAACTACTGTTCGCCCAGCGCCCAGCACGCGGTACGGCAGGCCGCCCGGATGGCCGACAACATCGCGCTTGTGGTGCGGGGCCGGGAGCCTGTCGACTACAAGCACAAGCACGCCGGCAGCGTGGCCAGCCTCGGCCTGCACAAGGGCGTGGCCCAGGTGTACGGCATCAAGATGAAGGGCTGGCCGGCCTGGTTCATGCACCGGACGTACCACATGAGCCGGATCCCGTCGTTCAACCGCAAGGTCCGGGTCGTGGTCGACTGGTCGCTTGCCTTCTTCCTCAAGCGCGAGGTGGTCGCCCTCGGCCAGCTGCACGACCCGCGTGAGGAGTTCGCGGAGGCGTCGCAGCCGATCCCGATCACCAGCAAGGCGGCCTGACCGCCGGTGCGCCACCGATCGCCCCTTCCCGGTCGCGGGGAGGGGCGGTCGTCGTCCGGCCGGAACGCCACCCCGGGGGTACGCCGGGTCGGCGCGGAACGGTTACCGTGACACTGCACCGTCGCGCGTCGACGCGCTCCCGCCCGGGTGGTGGAACGGCAGACACGGCCGCCTTAAAAGCGGCTGCCGCAAGGCGTGCGGGTTCGAGACCCGCCCCGGGCACCACACTCTCAGCTTTCCCACAGCGTCCCGGTCGTCGCCTGTGGCACCCGGCCGTTTACCCTGGGAGTGCACGTTTGCGTGCGACTGACCCCCTGAGGGAGGCCTGAGACAGTGAAGACCTCGAACCCGGTGCTCGCCCGGCTCGGCCAGGCGGCCGAGCGGGAGCGGTCCGCCGGGTACGCCCAGCCCGGGCCGTACGGTTACGGACAGCCCGGCATTCCCCAGCAGTATCCGGGTCAGCCGGGTTCCCCGGTCGCCCCGACGGTGTCCGGCACGATGACCCTCGACGACGTCGTCGTCAAGACCGTCACCCTCCTGGCCATCCTCGGCGTCTCCGCCGCCGCGGCCTGGATCGTGGTGCCGGATTCGGTGCTCGGCGTCGCCTGGATCGGGGCGGCGATGGTCGGCCTGGTCCTCGGCCTGATCATCTCGTTCTCCCGGGTCGCCAACCCGGCGCTGGTCGTCGCGTACGCGATCGTCGAGGGCGCGTTCGTCGGCCTGGTCAGCAAGGTCTACGAGACGGCCTACCAGGGCATCGTGCTCCAGGCCGTGGTCGCCACCTTCGGCGTCTTCTTCGTGATGACCATGCTCTACAAGGCGCGGGTCATCCGGGCCACCCCCAAGTTCGTCAAGGGCATGATCGCCGTGATGGCGGGCCTCTTCGCCGTCATGCTGATCAACTTCGTGCTGGCCCTGTTCGGGGTCAACACCGGCCTGCGCGACGGCAGCCCGCTGGCCATCGGGTTCAGCCTGGTCTGCATCGTGGTCGCCTCGCTGAGCTTCGTGCTCAGCTTCAAGGAGGTCGAGGACGGCGTCCGGATGGGGCTGCCGGCCCGCTACTCCTGGACGGCCGCGTTCGGCATCGTGGTCAGCCTGGTCTGGCTCTACCTGGAGATGCTCCGCCTGATCAGCTACTTCCAGGGCGACGACTGACGATCTCGCACCCGACGCCCGCCACCGCGATCCCTGCGGCGGCGGGCGTCGTCGTCTGTCCGGACGCCGCCCCGGTGCCCGGGTCGGGGGGCGTCCGGCGTCGGTTCCGCACCGCCTGTCGGCCCGGTGGTGCGTAGACTCGCCGACGATGAGCGCAGCGGAGTTGGACCGGGCGGTGGCGTTGCTGGTCCGTCAGGTGGGCCACTGGCAGCAGCCGCGCTGGGCGGCGGTCGCCGAGGGCGGCAACGTGTCCCGCGCCGACCTGGTGCACCGGCTGGTGCAGGAGATCGCCGACCTGGCCGCCGACGCGGAGGGTGAGCCACGGCGGGACGTACCCCGGCTGGCGCATCCGATGGCGCTGCCCGACCAGCTCCGGGTGGTCGCGGCGGATCTGGTCGCCGCCGGCCCGCCGGCGGCGGTGCTGGCCGGGGCCGCCGCCACGGTGACCGCGACCCGCAGCGTGCTGTAGACACCCGGCGGGAGCGGGCGGTGAACGGGGGCGATCCGCGTGACATCCCACCCCGTGGGCGGGGGCGTCACGGCTCCAGCCAGCGTCGTACCCTGCCGCGTCGGGACCGGTCCCGGGCCTGGTCGAGCCCGTCCAGTTCCCGGTCGGCGGTGGTCGCCTGCCGGGCGTACAGCAGCCCGTAGCTGAAGGTGTTCTCCCCGTCGGCGTACGCCCGCAGCGCCACCCGGCGCAGCGCCTCACGGGTCGGCACCGAGTCCTGGTGCGCGCCGAGCAGGTTCTGCAACCGCTTGAACCGGCGTACCAGGTCGGCCGCCGGATCCCCCACCGTCGGCTCGACCACCTCGACGGCGTACCGGGCCCGCTTGTACGCCTTGCGGGCCTCGTGCAACGCCGGGTCGTCCGCTGTGCCACCCCGGCCGTTCCCCATCGCCCGGTCCAGCCGGTCGTCGGCCCGTCGTACTGCCCGGTGCACCCGGCGGAGGACCCAGCGTCGGCCGGCCCGCCGGACGGGTTGCTCCTCGACCAGTGCGTCGAGCCGGACCAACAGACCGGTCCAGTGTTCCCCGTCGAGGGCGGCGCGTAGCTCGGCCACGGCTGCCGCCTCCTCGGCAGCGAAGTGCGCCGTGATCCGCGCGGCGACCGGGCCGGGCACGAGTTCGGCCGGCTCGGCGTGTACCGCGTCGGTCAGCCGGGCCGCCATCACCTGCACGTCCCGCACCGCCCCGAGCTTCCGGCCCAGCCCGCCCAACTCGGCGCGTACCTGCTCGCTCTCCCGCCGCTCCCAGAGGCCCCGGAAGGTACGCAGGGTCGACCGTAGCCGCCGGATGGCCACCCGCATGTCGTGCACCGCGTCGTAGTCGCCCTCCCGGGCGGCGGGGTGGTGGGCGACGACGGTGTCCCGCTGTGCGGCCAGGTACCCGAGGACGGCGGTCCCGCCGGCACCGGCCCCCCGGCGGTCGCGCCGTCGTCGCGGCCCGGCGTCCCCCGTACCGGGGGCGGCTGCGGTCCGGGCGGCGGCGAGGCGGGCGGCCAGGGCCCGGTGCGACTTGGACCCGGGCACCGGACGGGCCCCCGCCCGGCGGAGCCGTCGCGCGACCGCGTCGAGCAGGGCGTCGTCACCGTCGACCAGTTCCACCTCGATCTCCTGCCAGCGCTGCCGTTCCCCGGTGACCAGATCCCGCGCCTCGACGGTGTCCTCGGCGACCTCGGCGAGCACCCGCCCAGCGGCGTCGAGTAGCCGGCGCTCGTGTCGGACGGTGCTGACCCGCGCGGCCGGCGCTACCGGCCGACCCCGGGCCGCAGCCCGGTACCGGGCCACCAGTTCGGCCGGCGGCCCGTCGTCCGGCGTGCCGGCCGGCACCTGGTATTCGGTGCGGTCACCGCCGGCCGCGCCGACCTTCAGGTGCCAGCCCGCGTCGTGCCCCCCGGAACGCCGGCGCAGCGCGAAGCCGCTACGCGCCAACCGCAGGTCGTCGGTGTCGAGGTAGGTCGCGTCCAGTTCGAGGACGGTGACGTCGGACACCGTCACCACGTCACCGCATCCGGTCAGGTCGGGCAGCCGGAATCCCTCGGTCCCGGAGAACTTGCGCTCGCGTTCCACCGTGGTCACCATGAGGGTCCGATACCCGGGTGCCCGGTCGACGAACCAGCCGTGCGTGGTGTGGTCGGGGCCGCCGGGCGGGAGCGGTGGTGGTCGGGGACCGCCCGGGCGGAAGCGGACGGGCTCAGCTCAGCCGTTCGAGCACCATCGCCATGCCCTGACCGCCGCCGACGCACATGGTCTCCAGGCCGACGGTCCGGTCGTGCCACTGCAGGGCGTTGAGCAGGGTGCCGGTGATCCGGGCGCCGGTCATGCCGAACGGGTGGCCGACGGCGATCGCCCCGCCCATCACGTTGACCTTCTCCTCCGGGATGCCGAGCTGCCGGTACGACGGGATCACCTGGGCGGCGAACGCCTCGTTGATCTCGACCAGGTCGACGTCGTCCACCGTCATCCCGGCCCGGCGCAGCGCCTGCCGGGACGCCTCGACCGGGCCGAGGCCCATGATCTCCGGCGACAGGGCGGTGACGCCTGTGGAGACGATCCGGGCCAACGGGGTGAGCCCCAACTCGTCGGCCCGCTGGGCGCTCATCACCACCACGGCCGCGGCACCGTCGTTGAGCGGGCAGCAGTTGCCGGCGGTGATCCGCCCGTCCGGGCGGAAGACCGGCTTCAGCCCGGCCACCGCCTCCGGGGTGACCCCGGCACGGGGGCCGTCGTCGGTGGCCACCACCGTGCCGTCCGGCGTGTCGACCGGGGTGATCTCGCGGGCCCAGAAGCCGTCGGCGATGGCCTTCTCGGCGAGGTTCTGGCTGCGGACGCCGAACGCGTCCATCTCCTCCCGGGTGACGTCGTACACCTGGGCCAGGTTCTCCGCGGTCTGCCCCATGGCCAGGTAGACGTCGGGGAGTTGACCGGCCTCGCGCGGGTCGGTCCACACCTCGGCACCTGCCTGCGCGCGGGCCGTGGAACGCTGCCGGGCCTCGGCGAAGCGCGGATTCTCCCAGCCGCCGCCGACCAGCGCCTGCGCCTCGGGCGGCAGGGTGTCGGAGTTGCCCCGGGCGTACCGGGAGACCATCTCGACACCGGCGGAGACGAAGACGTCGCCCTCACCGGCCCGGATCGCGTGCATCGCCATCCGGGTGGTCTGCAACGACGACGCGCAGTAGCGGGTCAGCGTGGCACCGGGCAGGCCGTCCAGGCCCATCAGGGTGGCGACCACCCGGGCCAGGTTGAAGCCCTGCTCGCCGCCGGGCAGCCCGCACCCGAGGTAGAGGTCGTCGATCGTGGTGGGGTCGAGCCCGGGAACCTTGTCCAGCGCGGCCTGGACGATGGTGGCGGCGAGATCGTCCGGGCGGACCTCGCGCAGCGAACCCTTGAACGCGCGGCCGATGGGGGACCGGGCGGTGGCGACGATGACGGCGTCGCGGGACGACTCAATCGGCATGAACCAACGTTAACTTGACGGTAACTTGGCGCGGAAGCAGGCCGACCAGCGGGAAATGTCACCCGGGTGACCCGCCGGCCGGACCGGTGGGGTGGACCGGCGGGGTGGACCGGGGCCGGTCAGTGCCGGGAGGCGACGTTGGCGGCGGCGGCGACCGCCGGCAGCAGGGCGTGCGCCCACACCCGGTAACCGTCGGCCGAGGGGTGGAAGCCGTCGTGGCACAGCGTCCCGGCGTCGGCCCGGAACACCGGCCCGGTCTCCGTGCCCAGGTCGACGACGGTGCCGCCGGCGTCGAGCACGGCGGCGGTCTGGGCCCGGGCGACCCGCCGGCCCGACCAGCCGATCAGCTGCCGCAACGGCGGGGCCACCGCGCGTACCGCACCCAGGTCCGGGCAGGTGCCGACGACGACCTCGGCCCCGGCCTCCCGCAGCCGGCGTACCGCCGAGGCGAGGTGCGCCCCCGACTCGCCGGGGCTGCGCATGGCCGTGGCGTCGTTCGCCCCGATCAGCACCACCGCGACGTCCGGCCGGTCACCGAGCAGCGCCCGGGCCACCTGGGTCGCCAGGTCGGTGGAGCGGGAACCGGAGACGCCCACGCTGGACAGGTGCACCCGACGGCCGGTCGGCCCCTCGGCCAGCAGGTGGGCGAGCTGCCCCCCGACCGTCTCGTCGAAGCGGGCCACCCCGACGCCGAGCGCCGAGGAGTCGCCGAGCAGCACCAGCCGCAGCGGTGGGGCGCCGACCCGGCCGACCGTGGCCCGTAGCGCCAGGCCCAGCTCGGGCTGGGCGTACTCCCGGTTGCGGGCCGCCACCGCCTGGCCGGCGAGCACCGCCGCGCCGCCGATCGTCCCGGCGACCAGGGAGACCGCCGCGGCCCTGCCGAGTCGTACGGCCAGCTCGGCACCGACCGATCGGCCGGTCACGATGTCACCGCCCGGAAGCCCGGGTCGGCCGGGACCGGCCCGGTGTGGCATTCGTGGCACCCGGTGGTTCGCTCGCTGTGCTCGCTCATGCCAGTCCCTCCAGTTGGGGTGAGTCGGCGGTGCCATCGGGCTGCGGCACCGGGCCGACGCCGAAGAAGGCCCGCCGCCGTAGCTGCGCCCAGCGGCCGGCCGGGCCGTGCTCCCGGCCCCGGACCTGGGCGCCACTGACCTCCGTGCCGGCGTGCCGGGCCGCCTCCTGGGCGGCCCGGGGCAGCGACCGTACGCCCTCGCCCCCGGCCAGCACCGGCCGGCGTTCCCCGCCCCCGAGCGCCGACAGCACGGTCGGCAGGAGCGCGGCGGCGGCCATCGCGTAGCCCTCGGCGGAGGGGTGGAACCGGTCCCAGGCGAACATCCGGGTCGGCTCGGCGGAGAACCGGGGGCCGAGCAGGTCACCGAGGGAGACCGTCCAGCCGCCCGCCTCGACCACCGCCACCGTCTGGGCGGTGGCGAGCTGCCGGCTCCACCGCCGGGCCAACCAGCGCAGCGGAGGCTGGATCGGCTGGATCGCGCCCAGGTCGGGGCAGGTCCCGACGACCACCTCGCAGCCGGCGGCGCGCAACGTGCGGACCGCGTCGACCAGGTGACGGACCGCCACGGAGTACGGCGTGCGGTTGGTGACGTCGTTGCCGCCGACCATGATCACAGCGACGTCCGGTGCGCACTCCAACGCCGCCTCGACCTGCGGTTGGAGCCCGGTCGAGAGCGCGCCGACCACGGCGAAGCGGTGCACCCGGACGGCCCGGTGCAGTCGCCGGGACAGCCCGGTGGCCAGCAGCGCCCCCAGGGTCTCCCGCCGCCGCAGCACCCCGTAGCTGGCGGCGGAGGAGTCGCCGAGGATCACCAGGGTCAGCGGCGGGCCGGGAATCTTGGCGCCGTACACACCGTCGCAGCGTGGTGGTGGGGCCTCCGCCATCGGGATGGTGCGCCGGGCCTGCCGGGCCTGGCCGAGCAGCACCCCGCCGGTCGCGGCGACGGCAGCCGCGGTGGCACCCGTGCCGATCACCGCCAGCCGGGCCACCTGCCGGGCGCAGTGCCAGCGCGGACCCACCGGTACGACGGAACCAGCCACCCCCATACAGCGACATTATCGCGCCGGAACGACACTCCGCTTCCGTCGCGACGGCCGGTTTCAGGGCTGGGCGACGTCGGTTCTGGGTACCTGATCCGGTGGCGGGGTCCACCTGTGGCCGCCCCGCCGCAGGTGGCGACGGCTTGCGCCGGGCAGTCACGCTTGTCGGTGGAGAGGGGCTGGATGAGATGGGTAGGACATTGAAGCGGACCGCGGCCTTCACGGCGCTGGCCCGGTCGCTGGCGGCGGGCGCCCGGGGTGGCCCGTCGCTGGGCACCCGGCTGGCGGCGCTGCCCCGGATGATCCGGGCCACCGCCCGGGGCGAGTACGACGGCGGGCTCCGGCTGGCGATGATGACGGCGGCGACGGTCTACGTCGTCTCGCCGATCGACGTGGTGCCGGAGCTGTTCCTGACCGTCCTCGGTCTGGTCGACGACGCCGTGATGGTCACCTGGCTGGCCGGTAGCGTGCTGTCCGAGACCGAGCGCTTCCTGGAGTGGGAGGCCCGTCGCGGCTCCGTCATCCCCGGTCATGTGGCGCTCTGACAGCACGTACCCTGAGCGACGAAGGACCGTCTGCCAGGCCGCCGTCCCCGGCGCCGCAACGAAGGGCACAACGAGGTGCAGTACTACGACAACGTCGTCGACCTGATCGGCAACACCCCACTGGTACGGCTACGCAACGTCACCGAGGGTATCCGGGCGACAGTGCTGGCGAAGGTGGAGTACCTCAACCCGGGCGGCTCGGTGAAGGACCGGATCGCGCTGCGGATGGTGGAGGACGCCGAGGCCGCCGGGATCCTCCGGCCCGGTGGCACCATCGTCGAGCCGACAAGCGGCAACACCGGTGTCGGGCTGGCCCTGGTGGCCCAGCTCAAGGGCTACCACTGCGTCTTCGTCTGCCCGGACAAGGTCAGCCAGGACAAGCAGGACGTGCTGCGCGCGTACGGGGCCGAGGTGGTGGTCTGCCCGACCGCCGTCGCCCCGGAGGATCCGCGTTCCTACTACAACGTCTCCGACCGGCTGGCCCGGGAGATCCCCGGCGCGTGGAAGCCCGACCAGTACAGCAACCCGGCCAACCCGCGCTCGCACTACGAGACCACCGGCCCGGAGCTCTGGAAGCAGACCGGGGGCGGGCTCACCCACTTCGTCACCGGGGTCGGCACCGGCGGCACCATCTCCGGCATCGGGCGCTACCTCAAGGAGGCCTCCGAGGGGCGGGTGAAGGTGATCGGGGCCGACCCGGAGGGTTCGGTCTACTCCGGCGGCACCGGTCGGCCCTACCTGGTCGAGGGCGTCGGTGAGGACTTCTGGCCCGAGACGTACGACCGGGGGATCGCCGACCAGATCGTCGAGGTCTCCGACAAGGCGTCGTTCGAGATGACCCGGCGGCTGGCCCGCGAGGAGGGTCTGCTGGTCGGCGGCTCCTGCGGGATGGCCGTGGTGGCGGCGCTGGAGGTGGCCCGTGCCGCCGGCCCGGACGACGTGATCGTGGTGCTGCTGCCGGACAGCGGCAAGGGCTACCTGTCCAAGATCTTCAACGACCGGTGGATGGCCCGGTACGGCTTCCTGGACCACGCCGGCACCGAGCCGACCGTCGCCGACGCGCTGGCGGGCAAGCCGGGCGGCCTGCCCGAGCTGGTGCACGTCCACCCGACCGAGACGGTCCGCGACGCCATCGACTACATGCGCGAGTACGGCGTCTCCCAGCTCCCGGTGCTCAAGGCCGAGCCGCCGGTGGTGACCGGCGAGGTGGCCGGCTCGATCGCCGAGCGGGACCTGCTGGACGCCCTGTTCACCGGTCAGGCGCACCTGCACGACACCATCGAGCGGCACATGGGCGACCCGCTGCCGATGATCGGTGGCGGTCAGCCGGTGAGCGAGGCGGTGGGCCTGCTGGAGAAGTCCGACGCGGCGCTGGTGCTGGTCGACGGCAAGCCCAAGGGCGTACTGACCCGGCAGGACCTGCTCGCCCACCTCGGCGCGCACTGACCCGACGCACCTCGGCGAGGGCTCCTTCCACCGGAAGGGGCCCTCGCCGTGTCGGGCGGGCGGGGCGCGGTCACACCCCTACAACGGGCGGGCGTAACGGAGCTGAGGGACGGGGGCGGGGCCGATCCGCTCCTTCCGGGTCTGGCCGGTCCAGGTCCAGCCGCCGTGTTCGTAGAAGCCCCGGGCACCGGTGTTGCGCTCCAGCACCCAGAGCACCGCCCGACGCCAGCCCCGGGCGCGCATCACGTCCAGCGCGTCGGCCATCAGCGCCCGGCCGGTGCCCCGGCCCCGCTCGGCCGGATCGAGGTGGATGGCGTTGAGCAGGCCGGTCGCTGGGTCGCCGGCGTCGTCCGGGCCGAGGTAGCTGAACCCGACCAGCAGGCCGTCCCGCTCGGCGACGGTCATCAGGTGCTCGTCGCGCTCCCACGTCCACCGTTCGACCCAGTACGCCCCCATCGCCTCGGGCGTCGGGTCGACCAACGCCTCGGGTGGCAGGAACGACGAGTACGTCGCGACCCGGGACCGCTGGTGCATGGCGCCCACCGGCATCAGGTCGTCGGCGACGGCGGGACGCAGCGTGACGGTCACCCGGCCGAGGCTACCCGCCTGGGCGGTACCGGCACGGTGGTCAGGTCCTCGGCGACCACCAGTTCCCCGGTGAAGTGCTCGCGGGCCTCGTCGTGGAAGCGACGCGGGTCGGCGTACCGCTGGGAGAAGTGGGTGAGCACCAGCGTGCGTACCCCCGACTCGGTGGCGACCCGGGCGGCCTGGCCGGCGGTGAGGTGGCCGACCTCGGCGGCGAGCGCGGCCTCCGACGCCAGGAACGTCGACTCGATGACCAGCAGGTCGGCGTGCTCGGCGAGGGCGTACACCCCGTCGCAGAGGCCGGTGTCCATCACTAAGGCGAACCGCTGCCCAGGCCGGACCACGCTCACCTCGTCCCGGGTGACGCGGCGTCCGCCGACGTCCAGGTGGCCGACGCGCAGCAGCTCACCGACCGCCGGCCCGCCGATGCCGTACGCGGACAGCCGCTCCGGCAGCATCCGGCACCCGTCCGGCTCGACCAGCCGGTACCCGTACGTCTCGATCGGATGCCGCAGCCGGCGGGCCTCCAGCGTGCCGACGCCCAGGGTGATCCGCTGCCCGTCGGCGGTGATCGGCTCGACTGCCAGCTCGGCGGTCTCGTGGAAGCTGCTGGCGTGCCGCAGCCGGGCGAAGTACTCCGCGCCACCGGCCGGGAAGTGCACCGCCACCGGGTGCGGCACCCGGTCCAGGGAGAGCCGCTGGATGGTGCCGGGCAGGCCGAGGCAGTGGTCGCCGTGGAAGTGGGTGACGCAGATCCGGGTCAGGTCGGTGGCGGTGACCCCGGTGTGCAGGAGTTGCCGCTGGCTGCCCTCGCCCGGGTCGAAGAGGATGACCTCGTCGTCCCAGCGCAGCACGTAGCCGTTGTGGTTGCGCAGCCGGGTGGGGGTCTGGCTGGCCGTGCCGAGCACCACCAGCTCGCGCATGGACAAGGCCAGCCTCCTGCGGGAACGAAGCGACCCCCGGGGCTTCCGCGCGTGCGCGGGCCGACTGGACTGGGTCGGCACCCCGGGGGTCGGGTGGCTGTCGTGGTTTCGCCGCACCGCTGCCACACGGTCTCGACGATCATTCTTGGTCTTTCACTGTCGAGGACAGCGGCTAGCGGACAGCCACCTCACGAGTCCGATTGCTATACAAGTCTGGACCACCTCCTTTCCCGTGTACCGCCACGCTACCCATTGCACCCCGGCTGCCGGTAGTGATTTTTCGCGAGATCCCGCAGACGACGTCACGTCGGCGGGGAGGGCCGCCAGCCGGTGACTTTTGTTCAACGAAGCGAAAGTTCGTGCCCATCCGGCCTATCTTTCGCCTGAAGTGAGCATTACTCTCTGCCCCACAGTGGCCACCTCCCGCCGCTGCCCGCCCGAGCCGTCCCCTCGGTCGCTCCCCCGTGAGGTGAACCGTGACCTTTTCGTCCACCACCCGCAGGAACACCCGACGATCCTTCACCCTCGGCCTGGTCGGTGCGCTGGCCGTCGCCGCCGGCCCGGTCCCCCCGGCCGGCGCCGCCCCACCGGCCACGCCGCGGCCGTCCACCGCCACCGGCGCGACAGTGGCGAACCCGGTGGTCGCCGGGCCGGTCGCCCGGACCACCCCGGTCGGCGACCCCGGCCACGGTTACCCGTTCCTCGCCACCGACGTCGACCTGGCCGCCGCCGGCTACGTCGAGGAGGAGTTCTTCCTCTTCGGCACCGCCACCCGGTACGCGGTGCAGGGCACCCAGAGCGCGACGACCATCGGCACCGACCAGCCGTTCGGCACCCGGCTGGTGGTCCGTCGACCCGCCGCCGCCAAGAAGTTCAACGGCGTCGTCATCGCCGAGTGGAACAACGTCAGCAACCAGTGGGACCAGGAGGTCGACTGGTTCCAGTCGCACGAGCATCTGATCCGCTCGGGGTACGCCTGGGTCGGGGTCTCCGCCCAGCGGGCCGGGCTGCACTCGGCCACCGGGCTCAAGGCGTGGAGCCCGAGCCGGTACGGCCCGCTGGACGTCACGGTGGGCGGCACGGTCACCGACGACAGCCTCTCGTACGACATCTTCAGCCAGGCGGTGAAGGCGGTCCGCAACCCGACCGGCGTCGATCCGCTCGGCAAGCTGCCGGCCCCGCAGTACGTGATCGCCACCGGCCACTCGCAGTCGGCCGGCCGGCTCGCGAGCTACTACAACGGCGTCCAGCAGTCGGCGAACGTCCTCGACGCGGTCGTCCTGCACGGCGGTGGCGGGGCGCTGCGGACCGACCTGACGACGCCGGTGTTCCGGATCAACTCCGAGGGGGACGTGGCCAGCGGCATCCTCCCCGCAGCGGCCCGGGCCCAGGCCGACTCGCCGGTCCTGCGCTCCTGGGAGGTCGCCGGCGCCTCGCACGGCGACTGGAAGCTGATCACCGACTACGGGCCGCTGCGCAAACGGGACATCGGCAGCTACCCGGGTGGCTACCCGGGCGAACCGCAGACCTGCACGCTGCCCTCGCTGTCGCGGATCCCGCAGCACATGGTGCAGAACGCGGTATACGACCACACCGTCGACTGGGTCGCCCACGGCGTGGCCCCGCCGACCGCCCCGCAGATCCAGACGACCACGACGACTCCGCCGGCCATCGCCCGGGACGACCTCGGGCTCGCGCTCGGCGGCATCCGGCTCGCCCAGCACCAGGTGCCGCTGCGGGTCAACAGCGGCAGCAACAGCGGACCCGGTTTCTGCTTCCTCGACGGCAGTTCGGTGCCGCTGACCGACGCGCAACTCGCCACCCGATACCCGACCGTCGGGTCGTACGTGGACGCCAGCGTCGCGGCGACGCTCGCCGCCGCCGAGGCCGGTCACCTTCCCGCGTCGTTCACCCGCGACCCCGCCTGGTACTCCGACCTGCGCGACCTCATCGCGGAGTACGTCACCGCCGGCCGGATCACCGAGTACGTGGCGGCCCGGCTGGAGGACCGGCTCCAGCGGGCCGAGCAGGCCGGCACCGCCGGCAACGCGGCTCGGGCCGGCGAGCTGCTGGAGCAGTTGGCCGACCGGGCGGAGCAGCGGATCACCCGGGATCCGGCGGCCCGGGACGCGGTGCTGCGGGTGACCGAGGCGTTGATCGCACTCCTCGACGCGGCGGAGCACCGCAACCGGTGACCCGGGCGGACAGTCCGACGCCACGGTGAGGGGCCGAGGCGCCCGGTGCGCGGCGGGTACGACGGAAGACGTCGTGCCCGCCGCGCACCGGTGGAACGGTCACGACGACGTGCACCCGGCCGGTGGGACGCGCCGGTCGGCGGTGACGGCGGTCAGTCGATGCCGATCGGGCCCTCGCGCGGGCCGTCCCCGCCCGCCGGCTGCACCGCCAGGGACGGGAAGTCGGCCAGGTCGCCCTCCGGCTCGGCGTCCCACTCGGGGAAGACCAGGTCGCTCTGGAGATAGAGGCAGAGCAACTGGGTCAGGTGTGCCAGCCCGTCCAGGTGGGTGCGCTCGTGGCCGTGGGTGGCGTCCACCCCGAAGCCGAGCAGGGCGACCCGGGCGTGCGCGCCCGCCTCGACCGCCGCCGCCACGTCCGAGCGGTAGTAGTCGAAGACGTCGCGGACCAGGTCCACCCCGTGTTCCCGGGCGATGGCGGCGAGGTTGCGGGTCAGGTGGTAGTCGAACGGGCCCACCCCGTCACCCATCGCCAGGGTGGCCGCGTCCTCCCGGGACTGCTGGCCGGGCGCGACCACCGCCGCGTCCACCGAGACGATCTCGGCGACGTCCGGGTCGAGACCGTGGCTGGCCCCGTGGCCGATCTCCTCGGTGACGGTGACCAGCAGGTGGGCGGTGACCGTCGGGGTGATGCCCGCGTCCACCACCGCCTTCAACGCGGTCAGCACCGCCGCCACCCCGGCCTTGTCGTCCAGGTGCCGGGACTTCACGTAACCGGACGGGGTGATCATCGGATTCGGCAGGAACGCCACGAAGTCGCCCGCGTCGATGCCCAGCGCCCGCAGCCCGGCGATGTCCTCGACCGGCTCGTCGACCCGTACCTCGACGTGCTGCCAGCCGACGCCCTGGAGGTCGACGTCGTCGTTGTAGCGGTGCCCGCTGGCCTTCAACGGCAGCACCTGGCCGGTGACCACCCGGTCCAGGTCGTCGGTGAAGATCCGTACGTGCGCGCCCTCGGCGAACCGGGCCGAGTGGGTGCCGATGGTCTTCAGCTCCAGCCGACCGTTCTCCTTGAGCCGTTTGACCATCCCGCCGATGGTGTCGGTGTGCACCACGATCGCCCGGTCGGCCCCGGTCTGCCGGGGGCCGGGCAGGCAGGCGCTGAGCGCCCCCCGCCGGGTCAGCGTGGACGGGATGCCGAGCGCGGAGAGCCGTTCCCCCACGTACTGCTGCACGTGGTCGGTACGCCCCGACGGGCTCGGGATGTCGAGCAGTTCCAGCAGCACCTGGCGCAGGTAGTCCAGGTCGATCTCCAGGGGCTTGAGGCTCACGCGACCCCTCCGGGCCCGGCCGGGCTCCAGAGGCGCTGCGGGGCGCGGGTGCCCGGGAAGAGCAGGTCCACGAAGCGCTCGGCGGTGGGCTGGGGCTCGTGGTTGGCCAGCCCCGGCCGCTCGTTGGCCTCGATGAACACGTGCTCGGGCTGGTCGGGGGCGGGGACCAGCAGGTCCAGCCCGGTCACCGGGATGTCCAGGGCCCGACTCGCCGCCACGCAGGCGGTGGCGATCGTCGGGTGCAGTTCGGCCGTCACGTCGTGGATTGTGCCACCGGTGTGGAGGTTCGCCGTCCGACGCACCGCCAACACCTGCCCCTCGGGAAGCACGTCGTGCATCCGGTGCCCGGCCTCGGCCACCACCTCGCGGGTCATCTCGTCGATCGGGATCCGGGACTCGCCACCGGTGGCGGCGGCCCGCCGCCGGCTCTGCCGCGCGATCAGCTCGGTGACGTCGTGCACGCCGTCCCCGGTGATCTGCGCCGGTCGGCGCACCGCGGCGGCCACCACCTCGTGGTCGATGACGATGACCCGCAGATCCTCGCCCGCGCGCAGCTCCTCGATCAGCACGTCGGGGCAGAACCGGCGGGCCAGCTCGACGGCGGCGGTCAACGCCTCGGCGGTACGCACCCCGACGGTGATGCCGTTGCCCTGTTCACCCCGGGCCGGCTTGACCACCACCTGGCCGATGTCGGTGAGGAAGGCCAGGTCGTCGGCGTCACCGGTGGCGGTCCGGCCACGCGGCACCGACAGGCCCGCCTCGGTGAGGATCCGCCGGGTGACCCGCTTGTCGTCGCAGCGGCTCATCGCCACCGCCGAGGTCAGCTCGGACAGCGACTCGCGGGTGACGATCGTCCGGCCGCCGTTGGTCAGCCGCAGCTCACCCCAGTGGGCGTCGGTGACCTCCACCCGGATGCCGCGCCGCATCGCCTCGTCGGCGACGATCTTCGCGTACGGGTTCAGCTCGTCGTAGCCCGCCGGGGTGGCCGGCAGGAACAGCCGCTCGTTGATCGGGTTCTTCCGCTTGACGCAGAGCGTGCCGGTGCGGTGGAAGCCCAGCCGCTCGTAGAGCCGGATCGCGCCGGAGTTCTCGGCCAGCACCGACAGGTCGACGAAGGCGCGTCCCCGCGCGTCCAGCCGGTCGGCAAGCTCGGTGAGCAGGGCCTGACCGGTGCCGGGCGGCGCGGTGTTGAAGTCCACGGTCAGACACCAGAGGCTGGCACCGTTCTCCCGGTCGCCGAAGACCGCGACGTGGTCGACACCGGTGATGGTGCCGACGATCTCCCCGGTGCTCGCCTCGGCCACCAGGTGCAGGAACCGCTCGGTGCGGGCGTTGTCGACGAGCACCTCGACCGGCGCGGTGACCATGCCGTTGCGGGCGTAGATCCGGTTGACCGCGTCCGCGTCGTCGGCGTCCCGCAGCGGCCGGACGACCAGCCCCGGGATCTCCATCCGGTCGGTGGCGGCGGGCCGGCGCTCACCCAGCGGCAGCCGGTAGGTCAGCGACGGGTCGATGAACAGCTCGTCGGGCAGCCGGGACACCAGCACGTGCGGATCCCGCAGGTAGATGCAGATGTCCCGGGCGCCGGCCGCCTCGGAGCGCAGCACGTGGGCCACCGCGACCTGCTCGTGGAAGGTCTGGCCGAAGACCAGTCGCCCCCAGCCGCAGTCCAGCACCACGTCGGACGGGCCGGCGGGTTCCCGGCGGGGCTCCGGGGCGGCTCCGGGCGCGACCGGATCGCCGCCGGGGCCGATCCGTTCCCGGCGACGGCCGAGCACCCGCTCCCGGTCGGTACGGGCCGTGCCGGTCGCGAGGGTCTCGTTCACGGTCAGTCGATTCCGTGGCTCTGGAGCCACATTTCCAGGAGTCCCAGTTGCCACAGTTTGTTTCCGTTCAACGGGGTGAGTTCGGCGTTCGGATCGGCGAGCAGCGCATCGACGTAGTCGGCGCGGAACAGGCCACGGCGGCGGGCCTGCGGTGCGTCGAGCGCGTCGCGGACCCGGTCGAGGAGCTTGCCCTCCAGGTGGGTCAGGCCGGGGACCGGGAAGTAGCCCTTGGGGCGGTCGATCACCTCGTGCGGCAGGACCCGGCGGCCGATCTCCTTGAGCACGCCCTTGCCGCCCTGTGCCAGCTTCAGCTCGGGCGGGCAGCTCGCCGCCAGCTCCACGAACTCGTGGTCGAGGAACGGCACCCGGGCCTCCAGGCCGTGCGCCATGGTCATGTTGTCGACCCGCTTCACCGGGTCGTCGGTGAGCATGATCTGGGTGTCGATCCGCAGGCCGGCGTCGACGGCGGTCTGCGCCCCGGCCCGGCCCAGGTGGGCGGCCACGAACTCGCGCGCCGGGTCGCCGTCGGCCAGCCACACCGGGTCGAGCACCCGGGCCAGCCCGGCCGCGTCCCGGTCGAAGAACGCCTTGGCGTACGTGTCGAGCGCCTGCTCCCGGTCGATGCCGGCCAGCGGCGGGTACCAGTGGTAGCCGCCGAGGATCTCGTCCGCGCCCTGGCCGGACTGGACCACCTTGACGTGCTTCGACACCTCCTGGCTGAGCAGATAGAAGGCGACGCAGTCGTGGCTGACCATCGGCTCGCTCATCGCGGCCACGGCCGCCTCCAGCGGCGGCACCAGATCACCGGCGGCCACCTTGAGCTGGTGGTGGTCGGTGCCGAAGGTCTTCGCCACCAGGTCGGAGTAGACGAACTCGTCGCCCTCCCGGCCGCCGACCGCGTCGAAGCCGATGGAGAAGGTGGACAGCCCGGAACGGGTCTGCCCCTCGCCGGCCAGCAGCGCCACCACCAGGCTGGAGTCCAGGCCACCGGAGAGCAGCACGCCCACCGGGACGTCGGCGACCATCCGGCGGCGGACCGCGGTGGTCAACGACTCCAGCAGGGCGTCCTGCCAGTCCCGCTCCGACCAGTCGGCGCGGGACGCGTCCCGGGTGAACGACGGGTCCCAGTAGACGTGCTCGTGGGTGCGGCCGTCCGGCTCGTAGACCCGTACGGTGGCCGGGGGCAGCTTGGCGACGCCGCGCAGGATGGTGCGCGGCGGCGGCACGATGCTGTGGAAGCTGAGGTAGTGGGCCAGCGCCACCGGGTCGATCGTGGTGTCGATCCCGCCACCGGCCAGCAGGGCGGGCAGGGTGCTGGCGAAGCGCACCACGCCCGGCGTCTCGGCCAGGTAGAGCGGCTTGATGCCGAGCCGGTCCCGGGCCAGCACGAGGCGGCCGGTGTCCCGCTCGGTGATCGCGACGGCGAACATGCCGATCAGGTGGTCGACGAAGTCGAGCCCCCACTCGGCGTACGCCTTGAGCACCACCTCGCTGTCGCCGGAGGAGAAGAAGCGGTGCCCCCTGGCCTGTAACTCCTGGCGCAGCTCGCGGTAGTTGTAGATGCAGCCGTTGAACACGCCGGTGAGCCCGGCGGCCGGGTCGACGAGCGGTTGTCCGCTGGCGGCGGAGAGGTCGATGATCTTCAAGCGGCGGTGCCCGAGGGCGACCACCCCCTGGGACCAGACCCCACTGTCGTCGGGCCCCCGGTCACTCATCGTGGCCGCCATGCGTTCCACCGCCGACACATCGGCACGGGAACCGTCACGGCGGAACTCTCCCGCAAGTCCGCACATGCCAGCCAATGCTGCCAGAGCTTGTTGCAGTTCGCCTGTTGAGACGATGACGAACGTGTGACAGCTTGCTACGATGCGCCGTCACGGACGGTGGTTGGCTGTCACGGGCTCGGTTCCTGCCCGCCCGGTGACGGATGCCGCGAATGCGCCGGGCCCACGGTGTGACGAACACCGCAGACCCGGCCGTGGCGCTCCGGGTCAGCCGGCCGTACGCGCCACCCCGACCGGGCAGCTCAGCCCGTTCGGTCCGTGGTTGCAGTAGCCGTTCGGGTTCTTCGATCCTGGCGAACGGTGCACTACTGATTTCCGCCTTGAATCAACGCGACCGGTAAGCGTCGGCGCGGTGTTCGATTGCCGTCACGGTCACGACGCGGTCGTCCTCGTCGATCTGGTAGAGGACGCGGTACGTGCCGCGCCTGGCCGACCAGGTGCCTTCGAACGGCGGCAGAAGAAGTCGTTTGCCCACGCGATGCGGGTTGTCGAGGAGAGCGGTGGTGATGAACTCGTAGACGGCCGTGGAGATCTTCGCTGGTAGTCGTCCGGCCAAGGCGCGAGCGGCCGGGCCGGTGACCTGAAGTCGGTAGCGGCCGGGGCTCGGACCGGTCACCTTGCCTGCTTCGATCGCTTTGCCATCAGCGCTGCGAGCTCGTCGGCGTCGAGGACGTCGCCGGCTTCGACGGCGGCCTTGGATTCACCAAGTTGCCGCATGGCCTCGGCGCTGGAGAGAACCTCCAGGGTCTCTTCCAACGCGGCGAGGTCGTCGGCGGAAATGAGCACAGCGGCGGCGTGGCCGTGCCTGGTGATCTCTATCCGCTCATGGGTCGAGGCCACCTCGTCGATGAGTTCCGAAAGGCGGTTGCGGGCATCGGTGAACGGCACGACAGTCATGCTCGAAGTATAGGTAGTTTCTGGCGTGAAGTCTGTACCAAATTTCGGCCGAGGCCACCGGGCCGTGAGGCCCGGCGGCCTGTGGTGGCTAGTTGGTCTTGGCTACACCAATCGGGCAAGTCATGCCATTGGGGCCATGGTTGCAATAACCACCTGGGTTCTTCGTCGGGGCGAGGTACTGCTGGTGGTAGTCCTCGGCGAAGAAGTAGTCGCCCAGCGGGGCGATCTCGGTGGTGATCTCACCCTTGCCGGCCCGCGCCACGATCGGTGCGAACGCGTCCCGGGACGCCTGCGCGGTGGCCAGTTGTCCGTCGGTGGTGGTGTAGATCGTCGAGCGGTACTGGCTGCCGACGTCGTTGCCCTGGCGCAGCCCCTGGGTCGGGTCGTGGTTCTCCCAGAACACCTTGAGCAGGTCCTCGTAGCCGATCAACGCCGGGTCGTAGACCACCTGGACCACCTCGGCGTGCCCGGTCATCCCCGAGCAGACCTCCTCGTACGTCGGGTTGGCGGTGTAGCCGCCCGCGTAACCGGCCGACGTGGTGAGCACCCCCGGCAGCGTCCAGAACAGTCGCTCGGCACCCCAGAAGCAACCCATGCCGAAGACGGCGACCTGGGCACCCTCCGGGAACGGGCCCTTCAGCGACGACGGCAGGACCTCGTGCCGGTCACCGATCGGCAACGCGATCGGGCGGCCGGGCAGGGCCTGGTCGGGGCTGATCATCTCGGCCTTCATGCGGCGAAGGAACACGGTGGAACTCCTCTCGTACCTCTCCCCGCCTGCAACACCGGCGGGCCCGGCTTCCTTACCCGCTGGACTGCGTCGCTCGCCCGCTGCGGCCCCCGGATGTCGGCGTGGCTCAGGACAGGGCGGTGGCGACCCGGCCGGCGTAGGAATCCGCCTCCGCGTCGTCGGCGTAGCGGGTACGCGGCCAGAAGAAGCCGCGCAGGCCGTCGCCCCTGGTCCTCGGCACCACGTGGGTGTGCAGGTGGGCCACCGACTGGGACACCCGGTTGTTCATCGCCACGAACGTTCCACCGGCCCCCAGACCGGATTCCACGGCGACCGCCAGGCGTTGCACCAGGCCGAAGTAGCCGGGCAGGTCCGCCGCCGGCAGGTCGGTCAGGGTGACCAGGTGGGCGCGCGGCACCACCAGGACGTGCCCCTTGAAGACCGGCCGGGTGTCCAGGAACGCCACCCCGTCCGGCTCGTCGGCCACCCGGAACGCCGGCACCTCCCCGGCCACGATCCCGCAGAACACACACCCGCTCACCCGCGCAGCGTAATGCCGCCCCGCGCGGGGCGGTCCCGTCCGGGTTGCCGGCGACGGGACGGCGCGGCCGACTAACGTCTCGGGGATGAGTCACGGCTTCGAGACGCTCGCCATCCACGCCGGCCAGGACCCGGAGGCCCGGACCGGCGCGGTGATCCCACCGATCTACCAGACCAGCACGTACGCCCAGGACGCCGTCGGTGCGCCCCGGCAGGGCTACGAGTACAGCCGCTCCGGCAACCCCACCCGGGACGCGCTCCAGGAGTGCCTGGCCGCGCTGGAGGGTGGCCGGGTCGGGCTCGCCTTCGCCAGCGGCCTGGCCGCCGAGGACACCCTGCTGCGGGCGGTGTGCAAGCCGGGCGACCACGTGGTGATCCCGGACGACGCGTACGGCGGCACGTACCGACTCTTCGCCCGGGTCGCCGAGCGCTGGGGCCTGGACTACAGCCCGGCGAAGGTCTCCGACGTCGACGCGGTCCGGGCGGCGATCCGCCCCAACACGAAGATCGTCTGGATCGAGACGCCGACGAACCCGCTGCTCGGCATCGCCGACATCGCCACCCTGGCGGCGGTCGCGCACGACGCCGGGGCGCTGCTGGCGGTCGACAACACCTTCGCCTCGCCGTACCTCCAGCAGCCGCTCGCGCACGGCGCGGACGTGGTGGTGCACTCCACCACCAAGTACGTCGGCGGCCACTCCGACGTGGTCGGTGGTGCGCTGGTCGTCGCCGACCAGGCGCTCGGCGACGAGCTGCGCTACCACCAGAACGCGATGGGCGCGATCAACGGGCCGTTCGACGCCTGGCTCACCCTGCGCGGCATCAAGACCCTCGGGGTACGGATGGACAGGCACTGCGACAACGCCGAGCGGATCGCCGCCTTCCTCGACGGGCATGCCAAGGTCGCCCAGGTGATCTACCCGGGCCTGCCGTCGCACCCCGGGCACGAGGTGGCCGCCAAGCAGATGCGCCGGTTCGGCGGCATGATCTCCTTCCGGGCCGCCGGTGGCGAGGAGCACGCCGTGCAGATCTGCAACCGGGCCCGGTTGTTCGTCCTCGCCGAGTCCCTCGGCGGGGTGGAGTCCCTGATCGAGCACCCGGGCCGGATGACACACGCAAGTGCTGCCGGCTCGCCGCTTGAAGTTCCCGGCGATCTCGTGCGACTGTCTGTCGGCATCGAGACGGTCGACGACCTGCTCGCCGATCTGGAGCAGGCGCTGGGCTGACCGCGGGCTGGGAAGAGGTGGCCGTGCAGGACATCATGCCGACCTGGGTGGGGGCGACCGCCAAGCAGATCGCCCGGGGCGTACGCCGGGGCGACGTCTCCGCCACCCAGGTCGTCGCCGACCACCTCGACCACATCGGTCGGGTCGACGCCGCCCTCGCCGCGTTCCGGGTGGTCCGCGCCGGTGAGGCGATCACCGAGGCGGAGAAGGTCGACGAGCAGGAGGAACTGGCGAACCTGCCGCTCGCCGGGGTGCCGGTCGCGGTCAAGGAGAACACCCCGGTCGCCGGGCTGCCCACCTGGAACGGTTCGGTCGCCGCCCGGACCGCCGTGGCGGAGGCCGACCACGAGGTGGTGCGCCGGTTGCGCGGTGCGGGGGCGGTGATCCTCGGGGTGAGCCGGATGCCGGAGCTGGGGCTCTGGGCGATCACCGACGACGCGACCGCCGTCACCCGCAACCCGTGGGACACCCGGTACACCCCCGGGGGGTCCTCCGGCGGGGCCGCCGCCGCGGTCGCGGCCGGCCTGGTGCCGATCGCGCACGGCAACGACGGGCTCGGGTCGATCCGCATCCCGGCGGCCTGCTGCGGCCTGGTAGGGCTCAAGCCCGGTCGGGGCGTGGTCCCTTGCCAGCTCGGTGCGGAGGACTGGTTCGGGCTTACCGAGCACGGCGTGCTGACCACCACGGTCGCCGACGCCGCCGTCGGCTTCCAGGTGCTCGCCGGGCGTCGCCCCGACAAGCTGGTCCCGCCGCAGCGGCTCCGCGTCGGCGTGTCACTCCGTTCGCCGGTGCGCGGCGTGTCCCCGGACGCGCCCAACCGGGACGCGGTGGCCGCCGCCGGCCGGTTGCTCGCCGCCGCCGGGCACGACACCGTACCCGCCGATCCGGTCTATCCGACCGCGCTCGGCCTCCAGGGCATCGCCACCTGGTTCGCCGCCGCCGCGTCCGACGTGCGGGCCGCCGGCATCGACCGGCGCAGCCTGCAACGACGTAGCCGCCGGCACGTCGCGCTGGGGGAGTGGGCGCAACGCCGGGGGTACGTGCGGGAGGCCGACCGGGCCGCCTGGCGGGAGCGGTCCATCGGCTTCTTCGCCGACCACGGGGTCGACCTGCTGCTCACCCCGGCGCTGGCCGGGCCGCCGCCGGAGGCCACCGCCTGGTCCGGCCGGTCCTGGCTGGCGAACATGAAGACCAACATCCGGTACGCCCCGTTCGCCGCGCCGTGGAACGTCGCCGGCCTGCCGTCGATCGTGGTGCCGGTGGGTCGCCGGCCGGACGGCCTGCCGGTCGCCGCGCAGCTGATCGGCCCGCCCGGCTCGGAGCTGCTGCTGCTCGGCGTCGCCGGCCAGTTCGAGATGCAGGCCCCGTGGACCCGGCACGCCCCCGGCTATCCCCGGGTCGACACGGCCTCTCCGGCCGTCACCTGACCACACTGTGAGCGAGCCGTCGCCGCTGGTGGCGGGCGGTGTCGCCGCCGTCGGGGCCGAGGTCGGGTGGCACGATCGGGGCATGACGGAACTGGTCGACCTCGCCGACGTACGGGCCGCGCGGGAGTTGCTCGCCGGGGTCACCCGGACCACCCCGCTGGAGCCCTGCCGGCCGTTGAGCGCGGCGCTCGCCGGGCCGGTGTGGCTCAAGTGCGAGAACCTGCAACGCGCCGGGTCGTACAAGGTGCGCGGCGCGTACGTGCGGATCTCCCGGCTGTCGGCGCAGGAGCGGGACCGGGGGGTGGTCGCGGCCAGCGCCGGCAACCACGCCCAGGGGGTGGCGCTCGCCGCCGGCCTGGTCGGCACCCACGCCACCGTCTTCATGCCGGTCAACGCGCCGCTGCCGAAGGTGGCCGCCACCAAGGGGTACGGTGCCCGGATCGAACTGGTCGGCAACACCGTGGACGAGTCGCTGGTGGCCGCGCAGACCTTCGCCGAACGCACCGGAGCGGTGTTCATCCACCCGTTCGACCACCCGGACGTGATCGCCGGCCAGGGCACTGTCGCGCTGGAGATCCTCGAACAGTGCCCCGAGGTGCGGACGATCATCACCGGGGTCGGCGGCGGCGGTCTGATCTCCGGAATGGCGGTGGCCGCGAAGGCGCTGCGGCCCGACGTCCGGATCATCGGCGTCCAGGCGGCCAGCGCCGCCGCGTTCCCGCCCTCGCTGGCGGCAGGTGAGCCGATCCGGCTACCGGCGTTCGCCACCATCGCCGACGGCATCGCGGTAGGCCGGCCGGGGGAGATCACCTTCAGTCACGTCCGCAAGCTGGTCGACGATATGGTGACCGTCACCGAGGAGGACATCTCCCGAGCGCTGCTGATGCTGCTGGAACGGGGCAAACAGGTGGTCGAGCCGGCCGGCGCGGTAGGGGTGGCGGCGCTGCTCGCCGGTGCCGTGGAGGTGCGGACCCCGACGGTGGCGGTGCTCTCCGGCGGCAACATCGACCCGCTGCTGATGATGCGGGTGATCGAACACGGTCTCGCCGCCGCCGGCCGTTACCTGCGGGTCACCGTACGCTGCACGGACCGGCCCGGTCAGCTCGCGTCGCTGCTCACCGAGATCGCGGGGCACCGGGCGAACGTGGTCGACGTGGAGCACCAGCGGGCCAACCCGCACCTGCGCCTCGGCGAGGTGGAGGTGGCGCTGTCGGTGGAGACCCGGGGCGTGGAGCATTCCGACACCCTGATCAGCGCCCTGCGGGCCAGCGGCTACCAGGTGGTCTTCACCGCCGAGGCGTGACACCCGCGCCCGGCTCCGGCCGGCACCTCGGTGGGTCTCCCGGGTCCGCCCGGCCCTGGCCGGCACCTCGCTGGTTCCCGGGTCCGCCCGGCCCCGGTCGTCCGCGCCGGTCGCCGCCGGGTCGCGTGGACCCGGCGGCGTCGCGGCTCAGCCGGAGAAGGGCTCGAAGCTGACGATGGTCACCTTGATGTCCGCGCCGCTGGGCGCGGTGTAGGTGCAGGCCTGACCGGGACGACCGCCCAGGATGGCCTGGCCGAGCGCCGCCTCCGGGCTGTAGACCGTCAATTCGGTGGTGGCGGCGATCTCCCGCGACCCGAGCAGGAACGTCTCGGTGTCGTCCTCGTCGTCGTCGAAGTAGATCGTCACGACCATGCCCGGCGACACCACGTCGGCGGTCGGCGCCTCGCCGACCTGGGCGGTACGCAGCAGCTCCTTGAGGTAGAGAATCCGGCCCTCGGCCTTGCCCTGCTCCTCGCGGGCCGCGTGGTAGCCACCGTTCTCCCGCAGGTCGCCCTCTTCCCGCCGGGCGTTGATCTCGGCGGCGATGACCACGCGGTTGGCGATCAACTCGTCGAGCTCGGCCTGGAGGCGGTCGTGCGCGTCCTGGGACAGCCAGGTGGCGGGCGCCTTGTTGTCATTGATGGACACAGGCGTACTCCTCGGATGTGCGGACTGGCTGACAGGTGACTTACCAACCTACCAGTGGCCCGCACTTGCGGGCGTCGTCGATCACCCGGTCGGGGGACGGCAGCGGCTTCCGCTGCCCGCCCGGCGACTCAACCCAGCCGGCTCCCGCTGCCAGCCCGCTCCCGCTGCCGCGGCCGGCGACTCAGCCTGCGGGGCGGCAGCGGACCACCTCGCCGATGAACGGGCGTTCGGTGGTGGTGACCCGGTGCCGGGTGGTGACGTGCCGCTGGCCGGGGGCCGCGGTCACGGTGACCTCCTCGTGGCCCACCTCGGCCCCGTCGTGCGAGCGGGCCCGCGCCAGACACACCGCCGAACCGCCCGCGGGCACGGTCACCCGGAACTCGACGAGTACGCCGGTGTCGCTGACGTCGGTGTAGGTGATCACCTCGGGCTTGTATTCCGGGTCGCCGTAGCGCTGGTAGAGCTGCGTCGCGGCGAGGACCAGCCCGGCGACCAGCACGGCCCCCAGCAGCCAGCGCAGCACCGGTCGCCGGCGCTCGGGCTCCCGTCGGCGACCGTACCGGCCGGGCGGGAAGACCGGCGCGGCCGAGGGAACTGTGGCGTGCGTCTCGGTCACCGGCGGGCATCTCCTGGCGTTGTTGTCGGCGGCATCGGCAAGAATGACAGGGTCCATCTTCCCAGCCCGGGGCCGAGCGTGGTTCGGCAGGTCGGCAGCCGCGCCGACAGGTCACCGTGGCAGGTCAGGCGAGCGGCCCGGACCGGGTCGCCGGCGGGCACAGACGAGGAGCGCCCACGTTGGCAGAGAAGCTGCGGCTCATGGCCGTGCACGCACACCCGGACGACGAGTCCAGCAAGGGCGCCGCCACCATGGCGAAGTACGTCGCCGAGGGGGTGGACGTGCTGGTCGTGACGTGCACCGGGGGTGAACGGGGCAGCGTGCTCAATCCCAAGTTGGACCGCCCCGACGTGTGGGCCAACATCGGCGAGATCCGCCGGGCCGAGATGGACGCCGCGCGGGCGATCCTCGGCGTCGAGCAGGCCTGGTTGGGCTTCGTCGACTCCGGCCTGCCCGAGGGCGACCCGCTACCGCCGCTGCCCGAGGGGTGCTTCGCCCTGCAGGACGTCGAGGTGGCGGCCGGGCCGCTGGTGAAGCTGATGCGGGAGTTCCGCCCGCACGTGGTCACCACCTACGACGAGGAGGGTGGCTACCCGCACCCCGACCACATCATGTGCCACAAGATCAGCATGGCCGCCTTCGAGGCGGCGGGCGACCCGACCCGCCACCCGGAGTTGGGCGCCCCCTGGCAGCCGTTGAAGCTCTACTACGACATCGGCTTCTCCAAGGGCAAGCTCCTGGCCCTGCACGAGGGCGCGCTGGCGGCCGGTATCCCCTCGCCGTACGAGGACTGGCTCAAGCGCTGGGACGAGCGGCCGGACAAGGGTTCGCGGATCACCACCCGGGTGGAGTGCGCGGAATACTTCCCGGTCCGCGACGACGCGCTGCGCGCCCACGCCACCCAGGTCGACCCGGACGGCTTCTGGTTCCAGATGCCGATGGAGCTCCAGCAGCACTCCTGGCCCACCGAGGATTTCCAGTTGGCCCGCTCGATGGTCGAGTCCCCGCTGCCGGAATCCGACCTCTTCGCCGGGGTACGGGAAGCAGCCCATGCCGGATGACCGGCGGCCGGGGCTACGCTGAGATTCCACCGCACATCGGAGAAACACCATGCTGAACGCTGTCCAGGTGCTCGCGGAGAACAACTTCGGGGACACCCGCACGGGCGGTCTGGCCGGGCCGATGGGCCTCTTCCTCATCGTGCTCCTCGGCACCGCCACCGTCCTGCTGATCCGCAACATGAACTCCCGGCTGCGCCGGCTGCCTGAGCGGTTCCCCGAGCAGGGTGGCCCGGCCGGGACCGATCGGACCGATTCGTCGGCCACCGGTCCGTCGGACGGGACGCCCGGGCAGGAATCACGTACGAACCTGCCCAGCGGCCACCAGCAGCCCTGAACGGGTAGCCGGCGCGTGAATCACGCCGATCCAGGGCGTCGCCCCCTGTTGCGGCCAACCGGATTGGCTTAGCCTTCCGCCGGGGGGACGAAAGTCCCTGAGCCGTGCGCGGGAGGGGGTGCCATGACCGTCGCAGCCGCGTTCGTCCGTCGCGCCGCCGACGGCCCCGCGGACGGAGCCGGGCGGTGACCTCCGGCCGGACCGGCGCATCCGACGACGGGCCGACGCCTTCGCACGCCCCGCCGCGGGTGCGCGTCCTCACCGCCGCCGTGACGTTGACCGCGTTGATGGCGGTGGTGATCGGCCTGCGCCTGCCGACCGCCCTGCCGCCCGACGACCCGCTCCCGCCGGCCGGCCGGTTCGGCATCGCCGTCGCGGTGTTCGCGGTGTCCCAACTCGCCCGGCTGAGGTTCCGCACCGCCACCGGCATGGTGAGCATCACCTGGGGCGAGGCCGCGCTGATCGTCTGCCTCTACCTGGCCCCGGCCGGCTGGTTACCGGCGGCCGCGCTGCTCGGCACCGGCGCAGCCTGGACGGCCATGTCGCTGGCCGCCGACCGGCGTACCCCGGTGGAGCTGTTGCGGATCGCCACCTCGTTGACGGCGGCCACCGCGCTCGCCGTCGCCGTCGCCACCGCGTTCGGTGCGCCGCTGTTGGCCGGTCCCACCCCGACGCTCGTACCCGCCCTCGTCGTCGGTGCGGTCACCTACCTGTTCACCACCGCCGGGCTGGGCGGGGTCACCCTGGCCCTGCGGCACGGCGCGGCGGTCGGCCCGCCGCTGCTCGTCGCGCTGCGCGGCAAGGTGTTGATGTTCGTCGGCAACGTGGTGGTCGGCCTGGTCGTGGTGGCGCTGCTGGAGATCGACCCACGCTGGCTTTTGCTGCTGCCACCGCTGCTCTGGTTGCTCCAGCAGACCTACCGGCACCGGCTCCGCGCCGACCAGGAACAGCGCACCTGGCGGGCGTTCGCCGAGGCGACCGCCGCCCTCAACCAGCTCGACGAGCGGGGGGTGGCCACCGCCGCGGTGACCGGCGCGCTGACCCTGTTCGGCGCCGAGCTGGTGGACGTCGACGTGGCCCGGGGCGACGGCCGCTGGCGGCGTTACCGGGGGGACTCCTCGGGTCAGGTGCGGGACCGGGAGGCCGGGCCGCCCGGCGGGGCGACCCCGGACGCCTGCGAACTGGCCCGGCCGCTCGTCGTCGGCGACGTCCAGGTCGGACAGTTGCGGGTCCGGTTCCCCGCCTCCGGGCCGCCGAACGACCGGGAACGGGACGCGCTGGCGGCCTACTCCGACGCGTTGGCCGCGGCCCTGCACGACGCGGCGACCCACCGGGAGCTGCGGCTGGTCAGCGCCCGCTCGTCGTACGACGCGGTGCACGACGCGCTGACCGGGCTGGTCAACCGGACGGCCATGCTGACCAAGGGCGACCAGGCGCTGCGGCAGCTCGCCCACGACCACCCGGTGGCCCTGCTGCTGCTCGACATCGACCAGTTCAAAGAGGTCAACGACACGCTCGGGCACGCCGCCGGCGACCAGTTGCTGCGGCTCACCGGCAACCGGCTGGGCACCCTGGCCCGCCCCGGTGACCTGCTCGCCCGGCTCGGCGGCGACGAGTTCGCCCTGCTGCTGACGTCGGTCCCGGTGATCGGCGACCGGACCGCCCCGATGGCGTACGCGCTGCGGCAGGCCCGGGAGATCGCCGAGCGGCTGGCCGCACCGACCGAGGTGGCCGGGGTGCGGATGTCGGTCGAGGTCTCGGTGGGGGTGGTGGTGGCCGGGGCGGGCACCGCCGACCTGACCGAGCTGCTGCGCCGGGCCGACATCGCCATGTACCAGGCAAAGGAGGGCGGCGGCAGCGTCGCCGCGTACGACAGCACCCGGGACGCCGCCAGCACCGACCAGTTGGCCCTGCTGGCCGAGCTGCGGGAGGCGTTGCAGGCCGACGACCAGCTGGTGCTGGCCCTGCAACCCGCGGTCGACCTGGCCACCGGTGCCCCGACCGGGGTGGAGGCGCTGATCCGCTGGCAGCATCCCCGGCGGGGCTGGCTCGGCCCGGCCGACTTCATCCGCCCGGTGGAGCACAGCGAGCAGCTCGGCACCTTCACCCGGTACGTGCTGGACAAGGCGCTTTCGGTGGCCGCCGCGTGGGCCCGGGACGGGCTGGACGTGCCGATCTCGGTGAACCTCTCGGCGCGCAGCCTGCTCGACCCCCGACTGCCGGCGGAGATCGCCGACGCGCTGCGCCGGCACCAGGTGCCGCCGCACAAGCTGGTCCTGGAGATCACCGAGACGGTGATGATGAGCGAGCTGGAGGTGATCGACGAGGTGCTGGCCACCCTGCGCACGATGGGCGTCCAGTTGGCTGTCGACGACTTCGGCACCGGGTTCTCGTCGCTGTCGTTCGTGACCCGGATCGCGGTGGACGAGCTGAAGGTGGACCGCTCCTTCGTGATCCGGATGGCCGACTCGCCGGAGGCGGCGGCGATCGTCCGGGCGACTGTCGGTCTCGCCCACGAGTTGGGGCTGCGGGTGGTCGCCGAGGGGGTGGAGACGGCCGAACAGCGGGCCGCCCTGGCCGAGCTGGGCTGCACCGCCGCCCAGGGCTACCACTTCTTCAAGCCGATGCCGGCCGACAAGATCGGCGCGGTGCTCGGCTCGCTGCGCGACTCCGCCGAGTCGAACGTCTTCCCCCTCCGCGCCGACGGCGCCTCCTGAACCACCGCCCCGCCCCAGGCGTGCGGCGACGTCAGGAGCGAGGCGAGATCGTGCTGGATCCACGATGTAGTGGTGCCGGAGGGCCCCGAGGCCACTACATCGTGGATCCGGCACGATCCAGCGGTGAGCGCGGTGAGCGCGGTGAGCGCGGTGAGCGCGGTGAGCGCGGTGAGCGCGGTGAGCGCGGTGAGCGCGGGGGCCGGCGCGGTGGTGCGGCACGACGTGGTCCGCGTCCCGGGGGGCGATGTAGCGGTATCCGGCCGACCGGATACCGCTACATCGGCGACATTGCGAGCAGGGTCCGCCGGGGTGGGCGAGGGTGCGAAGGTGCGAGGGGTGGGGGTGGGGTCAGCCGCGGGGGAGGACCTCGGCGACGACCGCCGGCATCGCGGCCCAGTCGGCGGAGGCGACGCTGGCGTGGGCGGCGGCGAGTTGGGCGAGGCGGGCGCGGGCGGCAGCCTGGTCGGTGTTGCCGACCGCCGGGGGGACGTTCTGCGCGTCGGTCATCACCAGCAGGTAGTGGTTGGTGTCGTACCAGGAGGTGTCGATCCCGCCGGTGACGTACGCGCTGGCGTCGCCGTCGAAGAGGACGAACCACGGGCGCAGGCCGGTGTCGGCGTACCGGCTGCGCGGGTCGCCGGACTGGGCCCGGTGCACCGCGGGGAACGCCTGCGCCTGGCCGAGGGTGCCGGCCGCCGCCAGGCCGACCAGGTGCTGGGCGTACTCGATGTCGGTCCACAGGGTGTCGGTGGGGTTGCCCTCCTCGACGGTGCCGGGGATCAGCTCGACGATCACCTTCCCGGCGAGCTGCCCCCGGGTCGGCCAGGCGTTCGCGCGGGCGGCGGCGTCCAGGGTGGCGTACCCGCCGCGCAGGTCGGCGGGGCGGAACACCCGGCTGCCGAGCCGGGCGGCGAGCACGGCGTCGAGCTGCACCGGCCCCTGCCCGGTACGGCTGCTGAAGCCGGTCTTCAGCTCCAGTTTGAGTTGGAGCGGGCCGGCGTCGGGGTGGGCGTCGAACCAGAGCCGGATGTCGTCCAGGCAGTTCTCCAGGTTCTTGTTGCGGGTGCCGGTGTAGAGCTGCGCGGGGGTGGTGGCGGCGACGCAGTTGTTGTCGTTGCCCAGCGGGTTGGAGTGGCTGACCCGCCACTGCTTGGTGATGATGTCCGGCCAGACGTCCAGCTCGATCAGGCCGGGGCGGGCGTCGAGCGCCTGCGCCAGGTAGCTGTACGTCCCGCGTTCGTACGCGTTGTGCGTGCCGACCACGGTGGTCGCCGACACCCGGGTGCCGGGGTCCACCGCGGCCGAGGCGGGTGCGGCGGTGCTGAACACCGCCGCGACCACCGCGACCGACGTGAGCGCCGACAGGAGACGGGAACCGCGCATGGGGGTACCTCCTCGCGGGCCGGTGCCGTTCACCGCACCCGCACAGATCAAAGTCGATGAATGTGAACGGGGGAAGACCCGATTTCGGCGGGACGGTTGCCCCGGCGGGTGCGACCGGGGCTGGGTAGGGTCGTCGGGTGAACCGACTCGCCCAGGCCACCTCGCCGTACCTGCTCCAGCACGCCGACAACCCGGTCGACTGGTGGCCGTGGTGCGACGAGGCGTTCGCCGAGGCCCGACGGCGGGACGTCCCGGTGCTCATCTCGGTCGGCTACTCCGCCTGCCACTGGTGCCACGTGATGGCCCACGAGTCGTTCGAGGACGAAACGGTCGGCGCACTGGTCAACGCCGGCTTCGTGGCGATCAAGGTGGACCGCGAGGAACGGCCCGACGTCGACGCCGTCTACATGACCGCCACCCAGGCGATGACCGGCCAGGGCGGTTGGCCGATGACGGTCTTCGCCACGCCCGACGGCACCCCGTTCTTCTGTGGCACGTACTTCCCGAAGCCCAACTTCGTCCGGCTGCTGGAATCGGTCGGCACCGCGTGGCGGGAGCAGCGGGAGGCCGTACTGCGGCAGGGCGCCGCCGTGGTCGAGGCGATCGGCGGCGCCCAGGCCGTCGGCGGACCCACCGCCCCGCTCACCGCCGAACTGCTCGACGTCGCCGCCGACCAACTGGCGAGCGAGTACGACGAGACCCACGGTGGCTTCGGCGGCGCGCCGAAGTTCCCGCCGCACATGAACCTGCTCTTCCTGCTCCGGCACCACCGGCGCACCGGTTCGGCGCAAAGCCTGGAGATCGTCCGGCACACCGCCGAGGCGATGGCCCGGGGCGGCCTGTACGACCAGCTCGCCGGCGGGTTCGCCAGGTACTCGGTGGACGCCCACTGGACGGTGCCGCACTTCGAGAAGATGCTCTACGACAACGCCCTGCTGCTGCGGGTCTACACCCACCTGTGGCGGCTCACCGGCGACCGGCTGGCCCGTCGGGTGGCCCGCGACACCGCCCGGTTCCTCGCCGACGAGCTCCACCGCCCCGGGGACGGGTTCGCCTCCGCGCTCGACGCCGACACCGACGGGGTGGAGGGCCTCACCTACGCCTGGACCCCGGCCCAGCTCGTCGAGGCGCTCGGCGAGGAGGACGGCCGGTGGGCCGCCGACCTGTTCGACGTCACCGAGGAGGGCACCTTCGAGCCGCGTTCCGCCGCCGCTCAGGACGGCGCGGCGGACGCAGCGGGGTCCGGCACGAGCGTGCTGCGGCTGGCCCGGGACGTCGACGACGCCGACCCGGCGATCCGGGACCGCTGGCGCAGCGTGGTGGGCCGGCTGCTGGCCGCCCGGGACACCCGTCCCCAACCGGCCCGCGACGACAAGGTGGTGGCCGCCTGGAACGGCCTGGCGATCACCGCGCTCGTCGAGTTCGTCCAGGTCGCCGCGATCCGGGTGGCCCCCGACGACGAGGACGCCAACCTGATGGACGGGGTCGCCATCGTCGCCGACGGGGCGCTGCGGGACGCCGCCGAACACCTGGCAGGCGTACACCTGGTCGACGGCCGGCTGCGGCGGGCCTCCCGCGACAAGACGGTCGGCGAGCCGGCCGGCGTGCTGGAGGACTACGGCTGCGTGGCCGAGGCGTTCTGCGCGCTGCACCAGCTCACCGGCGAGGGCCGCTGGCTGGAGCTGGCCGGGGGCCTGCTGGACGTCGCACTGGCCCGGTTCGCCGCCCCGGACGGAGGCTTCTACGACACCGCCGACGACGCCGAACGACTGGTCGCCCGACCGGCCGACCCGACCGACAACGCCACCCCGTCGGGCCGGTCGGCGATCGTGGCGGCGCTGACCGCGTACGCGGCGTTGAGCGGGGAGACCCGCTACCGGGAGGTGGCCGAGGCGGCCCTGTCGACCGTCGCGCCGATCGTCGGCCGGCACGCCCGGTTCACCGGGTACGCGGCGGCCACCGGCGAGGCGCTGCTCTCCGGGCCGTACGAGATCGCGGTGGTCACCGACGACCCGGCCGGGGACCCGCTGGTCGCCGCCGCGCACCGGCACGCCCCGCCCGGCGCGGTGGTGGTCGCCGGCCGGCCCGACCAGCCCGGTGTGCCGCTGCTCGCCGACCGGCCGTTGGTCGACGGGCGGCCCACCGCGTACGTCTGCCGGGGTTTCGTCTGCCAGCGGCCGGTGACCTCGGTCGACGACCTGATCGCCCAGCTCACCTGAGCCGGTCCGTCTGGCGTGGGTGGCCCTCGGGTGGGTCGGCGGGTCGGCCCGGTTAGGCTGGCGGCGCTATGGATTCCCGTACCGGTCTGCCCGTCGTCGGCATGGTGGGTGGCGGCCAACTGGCCCGGATGACCCACCAGGCCGCCATCGCCATCGGCCAGTCACTGCGCGTGCTGGCACTCGCCCCCGACGACGGCGCCGCGCTCGTCGCCGCCGACGTGCAGTACGGCGACCATACCGACCTCGCCGCGCTGCGTACCTTCGCCAAGGGCTGCGACGTGGTCACCTTCGACCATGAGCACGTCCCGACCGAGCACATCCGGGCCCTCGCCGCCGAGGGGGTGAAGCTCTTCCCGCCGGCCGACGCGCTGCTGCACGCTCAGGACAAGCGGGTCATGCGGGAACGGCTCGGTGCGCTCGGTGCCCCCAACCCCGCGTGGCGGCCGGTGGACGACCCGGCGGACCTGCTCGCCTTCGGCGCGGAGCAGGGCTGGCCGGTGGTGCTCAAGGCGGCCCGGGGTGGTTACGACGGGCGTGGTGTGTGGCTGGTCGACGATGCCGGGCAGGCCGCCGAGCTGGCCGCCACCCTGCTCGCCGGCGGCACCTCGCTGATCGTCGAGGAGCGGGTCGCGCTGCGCCGGGAGCTGGCCGTGCAGGTGGCCCGTTCGCCGTTCGGGCAGGTCGCCGCCTACCCGGTGGTGGAGACGGTGCAGCGGGACGGGATCTGCATCGAGGTGCTGGCCCCCGCGCCGGGTCTGCCGGAGGAATTGGCCGTCGCCGCCCAGCAGCTCGCCATCGACCTGGCCACCGCGCTCGGTGTGGTCGGCCTGCTGGCGGTGGAGCTGTTCCAGACCGATGCCGGGCTGGTCGTCAACGAGCTGGCGATGCGCCCGCACAACTCCGGGCACTGGACCATCGAGGGGGCCCGTACCTCGCAGTTCGAGCAGCACCTGCGGGCGGTGCTCGACTACCCGATGGGGGACACCTCGTTGACCGCCCCGGTGGTGGTGATGGCGAACGTGCTCGGTGGTGAGCCGGGTGGGATCTCCATCGACGAGCGGTTGCACCACCTCTTCGCCGCCGAACCGGGCGCCCGGGTCCACCTGTACGGCAAGCAGGTCCGACCGGGCCGCAAGATCGGGCACGTCACGGTGCTCGGGAACGACCTGGACGACGTACGGGAGCGGGCTGCACGGGCCGCCCGTTGGCTGCGGGAGGGGCACGCGTGAGCACCGTCGGGCTGATCATGGGCAGCGACTCGGACTGGCCGGTGATGAAGGCCGCCGCCGAGACGCTCGACGAGTTCGAGGTGCCCTACGAGGTGGCGGTGATCTCCGCACACCGCACCCCGGTCAAGATGATCGAGTACGGCCGGGACGCCGTCGACCGGGGGCTCAAGGTGATCATCGCCGGGGCGGGTGGTGCCGCCGCGCTGCCCGGCATGGTCGCCTCGGTCACCCCGTTGCCGGTGATCGGTGTACCTGTCCCGCTGAAGCACCTGGACGGGATGGACTCGTTGCTGTCCATCGTGCAGATGCCGGCCGGTATTCCGGTGGCCACCGTGTCGATCGGCAACGCCCGCAACGCCGGCCTGCTCGCGGTCCGCATCCTGGGCGCTGCCGACCCGGCGCTGCTCAAGCGGATGACCGCCTTCCAGAACGCCCTCGAGGCCCTGGTCGCCGAGAAGGACGCCGCCCTCCGCGCCTCCCTCGGCTGACCGCCACCCCGCCCGCTACTCCCCCTCGTGCCGTCGTACCCCCCTGCACCGCCCTCATCAAGCGCAGGAACCCGGGCCACCCGATCCGCTCAATCCACCCCGCGACCACCCGGCCCAGGGCGTCAACGCCCGCGTCCACCCGGCGGACTCGGCCCGACCCGGTCCGACCCCGCCGTGACCCTCCGATCTATCTCATCGCGCGCAGCGCCATCTGCAACCTGTCCTGGGTACGGCGGCGACGTTCGTTGCTCGCCCCGAGCACCAGCAGCACCAGGCCGACCGGAATGAGCATCAGCCACGGCCCGAGGCTGAACAGGGCGTGCACCGCTGCGATCGCTGTCACCGCCGCGCCGACGATGACCGGGGCCTGCTGCCGGCTGGTCGAGCCGAACACCAGCACCGCCACCGCGCCGAGCAGCAGCAGCACCTGGCGCAGCATGCTGGAGTCGGTGGCCAGCACGATCGCCAGGGTCGGCACGAACGCCGCGACCAGCGCCGGGCCGTACGCCACCCAGCTGGAAAGGTCGGGGCGCTGGCGCAGCTCCAGGAGGCCGACCAGCAGGGCGAGCGCCGCGAACGGCAACGTGTACGCCTCCGGCAGCGCCACGTCGGCGACCCGCATCAGGATCCACCAGGCGACGATCTCGCAGCCGACCACCGCCCAGAAGAGGATCCGCCGCTCCACCGGTCGCCGTCCCGGCCGGGCGGCGGCGACTCCGAGTACGGCACCCCAGGCGGCGAGCAGGGCGGCGATGTGGCGGGGGGAGTCGAACGCCAGGGCCAGTGCGATGAGTGCGGCGGCGTACCCGCTCCACTCGACCGTGGCGGCCTCCCGTTGCGCCTCGGGGCGGCGCAGCCGGGGCAGCGTCGCGGCGAGGACCTGCAACACCGCACCTACGGCGAGCACCCCGAACGCCGACCAGACGGCGGCGAACCCGGCCACCAGACCGACGGTGAGCACGAAGAGTTGCGCCGTCAGCGAGGCGAACAGCCAACCGAGGATGCGGGCCCGTGCGGTGGTGCCGAAGAGTGCGGCGATCACCCCGACGGCGACCGCGCCGCCCAGGGTGAACAGGGTCAGTCCCCGGCTGGCCAGGCTGCCGGCCAGCCCGGCACCGCCGCCGGCCAGCCCGATGGCGAAGACCAGCACCCGGGCCAGCCGCAGCGACCGGGCCCGCTCGGCGAGCGGCGGCGGCGGGGTCAACGCGAGCCCCAGCATCGAGATGGTGAACACGGCGAGGGCGGCCAACGCGTTCTCCGGCCAGGCCATACCCAGGGCGATCGGCGTGATCAGCAGCGTCACCGCCAGGCCGGGCAGCACCACCGGCACCGCCCGGGACCGACGTCCACCACTGAGACCGGTGGCGGCCAGCGCGGCGGTGCCGGTGAGCAGCAGAGCGGTGAGCACGTGCGTCGGGTCGACCAGCTCCGGCGGTGCGGTACGCAGCTGCGGCGGTGGGCCCTGCCAGACGTGGGCGAGCATCCGGTACGGCTCGACCAGCGCCACGAAGAGCAGCGGCGCGAGGGAGACCAGGGCCAGCACGGTGGGCACGGCCGCTGCGGCCAGCGCCCCGGCGGCGGGACTGATCCGCCAGCGCCGTTGTGTGCCGTCGTCAGGCAGCCGGCGCAGTGCCCCGTCCAGCAGTACCTCCCAGCGGCGCATCGGTTGGGCGGAGCCGACCGGCGGTACGGTCGCCGCCCGGACCAGTTCGGCGAGGACACCGAGTAGCGCCGCTGCGGCGGCGAACACCCCGGACGGGAGGTCGACGAAGATGGCGGCCACCGCGCTGACGGTGGCGCCGCCGGTGATCGCCGCGCTCGCGTACGGCAGATACTGCGGGACCTGGCGGCGGACGGCGGCCACGGCGGCCAGCCCGAAGCTGGACGCGGCCAACGCGGCGGTCAGCAACACCTGCGCGGAGTGGCCGAACTCGGCGGCCAGGGCGGCCACCGCACCGGGGAGCGCGAGCAGCGCGGCAGCCGTCGCCGCCCCGCCGATCTGCACCAGGTGCGGCGGCATCCCCTCGGTCTCGACGTCCTCCACCAGCGAGGGGGCGAGGGAACGGGCCACCGCCGCCACGGTCAGGCCGATCAGCGCGATACCGCCCAGGGCGAGCGCGGTGGTCCACGGGCGCACCAGCCCGGCCCCGGCGGCGTGCAGCGCGACCACCCCGGCCACGGCGGCCCGGGACAGCCCGGCACGCGGGTCGGCGGAGGCCACGGCGGCCATCCCGAAGCCGGTGGCGACGGTCAGCCCCACCAGGACGGGCGACCACCAGGGCAGGTCGAAGGCGGCCGGCACGCCGATGGTGGCCAGCACCACCCCGACGCCCGCCACGTCGTACTTCCAGGGGGGTGGGAGCAGGATCGCGGCGGCCAGCGCGAGCAGCGCCAACGCGACGGGGGCCTGCCAGGTGGAGCCGCCGGTCGGCGCGGCCGGCCAACCGGTGAGGTCACCGGCCCAGAGCGGTCCCGGGGTGGCCAGCACACCCACCCCGCCGCGCAGCGCCGACCAGCCGGCCAGCACCCCGATCAGGGCGGCGCCGACGGCGATGCCGAGCACCGGCCCCCGCCGCCACTCCTCGGGCATCGCCCGGGCGGCGACGGCGACCACCAGCACCAGCACGGCGGCGACCGCGAGCTGCCCGCCGGGGGAGATCACCGCCGTGATCCGGACCAGGGTGGCGATCAGTGCCGTGGTGACGGCGGCGGCGGCCAGGTCGGCGCCGTCCAGCGCGAGGTCGGAGCGCCGGCCGGCGTCGATCCGGCCGGCGAAGAGCAGCAGCAGGGTGGCGATCAGCACGAGCACACCGAGCCAGAGGTCGGCGGCGGTCCGGCCCGGGGCGAAGAAGGCGGCCCCGATCACCGCCAACGCGCCAAGCCCGGTGCCGACGGCGTGCGGCAGGGTCAGGTGTCGCTGCGACACCTGCATCATCGCCGCGTAGCCGAGGGTGACGCAGACGGCGAGGAAGCTCGCCGCCAGGATCGGCACCGTCAGCTCCCGCAGCACCGCCGGGGTGAGCACCGGCCCGGACGGCTCGGTGGCCGCGACGAATGCGGCGACCGCGCCCGGCAGCGCGAACGCCGCCCCACCGGCCGCCCACCCGGAGACGACGTCGGCGGCGGCCGGGGCGATCCGCACCCGGGGCGCGAGCGCCACCAGCACGCCCGCCAGCATCAGTACGGCCAGGGCGGCGGCGGTCACCGCCGGTCGGCTCAGCGCGGCGCCGGCCCCGACGAACCCGACGGCGGTGGCGGTGCCGGCGTGCACCAGGGCCGCCCGCGTCGTACCGGCGGAGATCCCGGCGACGCCGATCGCGACCGCCGACAGCACCATCGGCCAGGGTGCCGCCACCCAGCCCAGGCCCAACGAAGCGGGTACGGCCAGCGCGGTCAGCCCCGCGCCGACCACCGCGAACTCGCGGCGGATCTCGGGCGGCAGGGCCAGCACCGCCGCGATGGTGAGCAGCAGGGCGCTGGCGGCGAGCTGCCCGGCGGACGGCCCGGCCGCGGCCGTCACCTCGGCGGGGAACCGGGCCAGGTCGGCCCGCCAGGCCGGCAGCGCCGCCTGCACCGGTGCCAGCCCGGCCCGCAGCGCACCGCCGGCCACCACCAGGCCGCTGACGGTCAGCGCCGCGGCCGAGGCGAGCTGCGGCCCGCGTCGGGCGGCTTCCGGTACGGCCCGCACGGCCAGCCCGGTCAGCGTGATGACCACGGCGATCAACAGCAGCGCCCGGCCGGGGAAGGCCACCGCGGCGATCCGCCCCAGCGCGCCGATCGCGGCCAGGGTGAGGATGCCGGCGCCCACGTCCGGCAGCGGTGGGCGGCGCAGCAGCAGGGTGCCGGCCAGGGCCACCACCGCGGCCAGCAGCAGCGCCGCACCCGCCCCGGTGGCCGCCGGTACGGTCTGCACCCGCAGCAGGGCGGTGACCGCGTACGCCAGGGCGAGCGCCACCGCCACCCCGTGCAGCAGCCAGGTCGTCTCGGGTAGCCCGGGCACCGCCCGGTGCGCGCCGCTCGGGGTGGCCGCCGTGCCGTCGAGCACCTCGGCCGACTCCTCGGGATCCCCCTCCGGCCGGCCGTCCGGGGCGACCCGCTGCCGGGGCGGCGTGGCGGGACCGGGGGCGGCGGGTTCCGGTCGGGCCTGTCGTTCCCGCATGATGCCGGAGCGGACCAGCCCGAGGTCGAGCACGGCCACGAGGGTGAACACCACCGCCCAGCCGGTCGGGCCGCTGATCCAGCCGTGGGCGAGCAACGGCACCACGGGCTGGGCGGCCAGCACCGCCGCGAACCGGGGGGACCGCAGACCGGTGCCGACCGCGTAGGCGAGGGCGACCCCGGTGGTCAACGCGAAGATCATCCCGGAGAAGACCGCCCCGGAGGCGCCGATCCGGTCCACCGCCCACAGCGCGTACCCGGCCAGCGGCACCAGCAGCAGACCGACCGTGGCGATCGTCTCGGCGGTGGAGGTCAGCCCCCGCTTGGCGAGCACCGGTGGGGCGAGCAGCAGCAGGACGGTGGCGATGAGCAGGATGCCGAGCCGGGCCAGGGCGTCCATCGAGCTGGTCGCGACGGCGGCGAAGACCACCGCGGCCACCGCCAGCACCAGCGCGCCCAACCCGAGCGGGATGTTCTGCACCTCCCGGGAGGAGGCCTCCGCCGGATGCTCCGGGTTGTCTGCGCCGAGCCAGGTGGCCGTCCGGTAGGGCGGTGGGAGCGGCGGCTCGTCCGGGCCGGCGGCGGTGCCCTGCCGGGGCACCTTGGGTGGCGCTCCGGTGGCGGCGGTCGGTGGTCGGCGGCCCGCCTTGCGGCGGAGCACCCGGCGTGGCCGGGTGGCCTGCTTGATGCGTTCCTCGCCGGCGTGGGCGAGGGTGTCCCGCTGGAAGAGGGCGGCCTGCATCTTGGCGGCGATCTGTCGCTGCTCCCGGGCGATCTCGGCCTCGCGGGCCTTCATCTCGGCGATGGAGCGTTCGATCCCGGCCAGGTGCTCGCGCCACTGCGGCTGCTCGGCCCCACAGTTGGGGCAGCGGGCCGCCGGCTTGATCTGCCGCCCGCACGAGGAGCACTGGAAGCTCTCCACGACATCCCTCCACCCCGGCCGGCCGCACTGTGGACGCCGTCCCCACGCAGCATGCCCTGAGCGGGCGTGGATTTCGACACCTACCGTTGCGTTGCGGGTAACAAAAACGCGCCGGTGCGGGGATCGTCAATCCCCGCACCGGCGCGTCGCGGCAGGCGTCAGGGGCGGCCCATGCCCCGGTACTCCCAGCCGGCCTGGGTCCACAGTGCGGCGTCGAGGCAGTTGCGCCCGTCGACGACCTTGCGGCCGGCGACCAGCTCACCGAGGACGACCGGGTCGGCGTTGCGGAAGTCGGCCCACTCGGTGAGTACGCAGACCAGGTCGGCACCGGAGACCGCGTCGTTCACGCTGGCCTCGTAGACCAGCTCGGGGGCGACCCGGCGGGCGTTCTCGGTGCCCTGTGGGTCGTACACGTGCACGTCGGCGCCGGCCTTGGCGAGCAGTGCGGCGACCGCGAGCGCGGGGGCGTCGCGGACGTCGTCGGTGTTGGGCTTGAAGGTCGCGCCGAGCACCGCGACCCGGGTGCCGGAGAAGTCCGGGCCGGCCGGGCCGGAGCGACGGCCGAGCAGGTCGGCGGCGAGTTGGAGGACCCTGGTCCGGCGGCGCAGGTTGATCAGGTCCACCTCGTGCAGGAAGCGCAGCGCCTCGCCGGCGCCGAGCTCCTGGGCGCGGGCCTGGAAGGCGCGGATGTCCTTGGGCAGGCAGGCGCCGCCGAAGCCGAGGCCGGCCTGGAGGAACCGGTTGCCGATCCGCGGGTCGTAGCCGATGGCGCGGGCGAGCTGGGTGACGTCGCCGCCGCTTGCCTCGCAGACCTCGGCCATCGCGTTGATGAAGGAGATCTTGGTGGCCAGGAAGGCGTTCGCGGCGACCTTGACCAGCTCGGCGGTGGCGAAGTCGGTGACCACCAGCGGGACCTCCCGGTCCTCGGTGGCGGCCAGGTCGAAGACGCCCTTGTGGGCGGCGTAGAGCATGGCGTTGGCCCACTCGCTCTTGACGCCGACCACGATCCGGTTGGGGCGCAGCACGTCGTCGACGGCGAAGCCCTCCTGGAGGAACTCGGGGCTCCAGGCCACCTCGACGGCCAGGTCGGCCGGGGTGTGCTTGCCGACGAGCTGCTCCACCCACTCGGCGGTGCCCACCGGCACGGTGGACTTGCCGACGATAAGCGCCTTGCGGGTCAGGTGCTGGGCCAGGGCGGTCACCGACGCCTCGACGTACGACAGGTCGGCGCCCATGCCGTCGGCCCGCTGCGGGGTGCCGACGCAGATGAAGTGCACGTCGCCGAACTCGGCGGTCTCGGCGATGTCGGTCGAGAACCGCAGCCGGCCGGCGGCCAGGTTGCGCCGCAGCAGCTCGTCGAGGCCCGGCTCGTGGATCGGCACCTCGCCCGCGTTCAGCTTGGCGATCTTGTCGGCGTCGACGTCGAAGCCGAGGACCTCGTAGCCCAGCTCGGCGTAGCAGATGGCGTACGTCGCGCCGAGGTAGCCGGTGCCCAGGAAGGTCACCCGGGGACGCGGCGCACCCGAGGGGGGCGTCACCGGGGAGATGGTCGGCGCCGGCTGGATGTTCGGGTACGGGATCGTCACGCCTGTCTTCTCCGCTCGCGCTGGCGGCGCTTCACTGCGTCGCAATCGGCTGCGGCGCCTGGCCCGGCACCGATGGAAAACCTGTCGTCCTGTCAGCGTAGTTGTGCGCTTCCGGGGGCCGTGCGGCGTGATCCTACCTGTCGGTAACATGGCAGGGGTCGCGATGGCTATTCTTCATTCTGCGGCAGTCGGCGGCCGGCAGGACGTCACAGACTGCGCATGATAGCGGTGAAATGGGAGGGTCGACATGGCCGCAGAGCAGACGTTCGACGTCTACCGGTTGCCCGAGGAGCACGACGCGATCCGCGAGGCGGTCCGCGCGGTCTGTGCCGCGAAGGTCGCACCGTACGCGGCGGAGGCCGACGAGACCGGTGAGTTCCCCCGGTCGTCGTACGACGCGTTGCGGGCCGCCGACTTCCACGCCCCGCACGTCCCGGTCGAGTACGGCGGGGCCGGTGCGGATGCCCTGGCCACCGCGATCGTGATCGAGGAGGTGGCGCGGGCCTGCGCGTCGTCGTCGTTGATCCCGGCGGTGAACAAGCTGGGCACGATGCCGCTGATCCTGGCCGGCTCCGAGGAGTTGAAGCGGCGTTACCTGACCCCGGTGGCCGCCGGTGAGGGGATGTTCTCGTACTGCCTGTCGGAGCCGGAGGCGGGCAGTGACGCGGCGTCGATGAGCACCCGGGCGGTGCGTGACGGTGATCACTGGGTGCTCAACGGGGTGAAGCGGTGGATCACCAACGCCGGTGTCTCGGAGTTCTACACGGTGTTCGCGGTGACCGACCCGGCCGCCCGGTCCCGGGGGATCTCGGCGTTCGTGGTGGAGAAGTCCGACCCGGGGGTCAGCTTCGGCGCGCCGGAGAAGAAGCTCGGTATCAAGGGCTCCCCGACCCGGGAGGTCTACCTCGACAACGTGCGGATTCCGGCCGACCGGATCATCGGTGAGCCGGGGACCGGGTTCGGCACCGCGATGCGGACCCTGGACCACACCCGGGTGACGATCGCCGCCCAGGCCGTCGGGATCGCCCAGGGCGCACTCGACTACGCCAAGGGTTACGTGCGGGAGCGTAAGCAGTTCGGCAAGGCGGTCGCGGAGTTCCAGGGCGTGCAGTTCATGCTCGCCGACATGGGCATGAAGCTGGAGGCGGCCCGCCAACTCACCTACACCGCCGCCGGGAAGTCCGAGCGCGGCGACGCCGACCTGACCTACTTCGGTGCGGCGGCCAAGTGTTTCGCGTCGGACGCGGCGATGGAGATCACCACCGACGCGGTGCAGTTGCTGGGCGGGTACGGCTACACCCGCGACTACCCCGTCGAGCGGATGATGCGCGACGCCAAGATCACCCAGATCTACGAAGGCACCAACCAGGTCCAACGCATCGTCATGGCCCGCCAACTTCTCAAGGACTGACCGTCCGTTTCCGCAGTTTCCTCTGCGGCCACCGGGACGGCAGCAGAACCTCGCACCTGACCAGGAACGTGTGAAGTAGGTGTGCGGCGATCATGGCGCGGTGCGGCGCACGTTTTGAGTACGCACCACTCAGGCCGTTCCTGCGACGGTTCCTTAGGTTCGCCCTCATGATGTCCTCTCAGCCTGTTCTCACCTCCAGTACGTGGTTCCGCCGCGCACTGACGACCTTGACCTTTGGTGCCCTTCTGCTCCCTACGATCCTCGTCTCGTCGGCCGACGCCGACGCCGGTCGAGGCGGCGACAAGCTCTCCGACCTGCGGGTGTGCGACCTGTCCGCCTGCTATCTGGCGGTGGGGGTGGTGGACTCCGACGGCGACGGTGTGGCCGACGCCGACGAGACCGCCCTCGGCTACGACCCGCTCGACCCGGCCAGCACCCCGCCGCTGTCCCTTGTCCTGGACAAGACGATCGACGGGAAGCTGCCGACCTATGCGCTCGGGTACGGCACCTGGGCCGTGTTCCCGGAGGACATCGTCAAGGGCCTCGAAAAGAAGTGGCTCCACCTGCAGGACCTGCCCGGGGGTGGCGAGCCGAGCCTTCCGCCGCAGGTCTTCGGGATTCCCACCCGTAGGGGCAGCCTCGCGCTCGCCGGGATCGACGACGGGCTACTCAAGGGCCTCGGCGTCGAAGCGCCGTGGAAGACCGGCCTGACCTTCGGCCTGACCCTCGACAGCGCAGGCAAGGATCTGGGGATCGACCTCGGCCGGTTCAACGGCAGCTGGTACGGCGCGTACGACGGCGTGACCGCCTGGTGGGCGGCCGGCCACGGCGGCGAGAAGAACACGAGCACCGACAAGGAGACGAGGGTCACGGAGTACGGCGACGGGTCCTCGTCGAGGACCTTTCCCGGCACGCCGGGGTGCGAGGAGCTGTGCACGTCGAGCAGCCGGACCGAGTACTACGACCCGGAGCTGAACAAGGCAGGGGAGTCGACCGACGAGGCGTACTACGACCTGAGCGGCAGATACCACACCGAGCGGACGCAGCGCGACCAGAACGGGAACGTCGTCAAGGAGACGGACACCGTCCACAAGGGAAACAAGGACGGCAGCACGACGATCACGAAGGACACCACCGACTACGAGCGCGACAAGGACGGCAAGACCACCGGGACGACGAAGACCCACACCGAGCGGACGGTCGACAAGAACGGCAAGGAGACCTCCTCGACCACCAAAACCCAGAAGTGCGACGCCAAGGGTGAGAACTGCACCGATGCGATGACCACCGGCGACGAGGGGACCGGCCCGGCCCTGCCCGGCACGGCCTGGCTCTCGCACAAGGAGGCGGCCGCCGCGCTCAAGAAGCTGCTCACGATGAAGGGCACGACGGTCACCCCGGTCCAGGACGCACCCTCCGTGATCGGCGTCCTGACCGACGACGACGTCAAGGCGGCCCTGCGCCACCGGGACCTGATCTCCCTGTTCTCGGGTGACGACATCAGCACCCACGTCGGGGCGATGGTCGTCGGGGCCGGCTGGAACACCGCCATGCCGGAGACCCGCCCCGATCTGCCCAATCCGCTCGAGGGGGCGACCGGCGGCGGGGCCCCCGGCAGCGGAGGCTGCGGCGCCGGCGGCGGTACCTGCTGAGACCGCTGTCCGGTGGCGGTGCGGCCGTCGTCGCAGACGTCCGCCGCACCGCCACCGGACGATCGCACCGCCACCGGACAGGGTGACTACCGGTTCGCAATCCCGTACCGGGCGAGGTCACCCCGGGAGGTGATCCCGAGCTTCGCATAGGCACGGGACAGGTGGTTCTCCACCGTCCGCACCGACAGGACCAGGCGCTCGGCGATCTCGGCGTTCGTCGCCCCGCCCGCAGCCAGCTCGGCGACGAGGCGCTCACGGGAGGTCAGCGGGTCGACGGGCACGGGTGACCGGCCCAGCAGGGGGGTGGGCGGGTCACCCACCTCGTGCGCAAGCTCGTCGGCCCGTCGTCGGGCCGCAGCCGCGGCCCGACCGGACGCGCACCGGGCCGCCGCCGCTGCGGCCTCTGCCGCGTACAGGGGCGAACCGACGGCCTCGAAGGCCGCCGCGGCCTCCAGCAGGGTCTCGGGGCGGGCGCGTTCCAGCCCGGTGGCCAGGGCCAGCCGCGCCGCGCCGACCGGGGACCCGACGGCGAGCGCAGTCAGCCGGGCGCGTACCCCGGTGTCGTCGTGCATCCGGAGGCGCTCGTGCAGGATCCAGGACTCGGCTGCCACCGCCCTTTCCTGCGCGGCTCTGGCCTGGCCCCGCCGCAGCAGGTCGCAGGCCAGGGCGTGCTGACCCTCGGCGTACGCAGCCCAGCCCAGCGCGATCGGGACGGTGTGGCGCAGGAACCCCAGGCCCGCCTCTGGCGAGCGCAGGTGGGTCACCCACGCCGGATCCGGGGTCAGGCCGCGTGAGCCGTGGGCCACGGTCAGCACGGACAGGCAGACCCGGGTGCAGTCGGTCATCCCGGCGGCCACCGAGGTCACGAGGCTCCGCCGCGCCCAGAGCGTCGCATCGTCCAGGTACCCCGCCTGCAGCCGGGCCGCGCCGACGCACACGGCGGCCCAGGCGCGCTCGAAGACCACACCGTCGGCCAGCGCGCTGTGGTACGCCCGCTCGGCGGTCTGTGCCGCGTCGTCGAGTCGACCGTGCTCGCGCAGCGCGTGGCTCGCGTACACGAGCAGTTTGTCGCGGGTCCCGGCGGTCGCCTCCGGCCCGGCGGCCGTGACCTGGTCGAGCAGCTCCTCGACGACGGCGACCGCCTCGCCTGTCCGTCCGATGTGGGCCAGGGCGTTGCTGCGGCTCGTCGCCAGCATGGTCCGGACCGGCAGCGGCAGCGTGGCGTCGTCCCCGATGACGGACGCGAGGGCCAGCGCCTCGTCCGGGAAACCGGCGTATGCCAGGGCGTCGGCCTCGGCGACCGCGAACAGGGCGGCGACCGGCGCACCGGCGGGATACCGGGCGGACTGCTGCCGCAGCACCTCCCGGGCAGCGGGCAGGTCGTAGCGGCCCCAGAGGATCACCTTGTGCAGGGTCACGGCGAGCAGGGCGGCGTCCCTGCCGGGTGGGCTGTGGTCCAGCGCGTCGCGCAGGACGGCCACGGCCTCGTCGGCACGCCCGGTCTCCCAGAGGTTGACCGCGAGGACGAGGGCGGCACCGACGGCGACCTCAGGGTGGGTGGTCCAGACCTCGGGGACCCGGTCGAGGCACGCCCGGGCCAGCCGTACCGCGACGTCTGTCGCGCCGCCCACGGCGGCGAGCCGCGCTGCGGCCAGCAGCGGCCCCGGCTCCGCGGCCTCTCCGGCGTCCAGGCTCAGCACGGTGCACCGCACGTGGTCGTGCGGCGCGAGGGTCCGGGCGACCGCGAGGTGCTCGCGGAGCACCGCCCGCCGACGGGCCGGCGACAGCCCGTCCCACAGCACCTCGGCGAACAACGGGTGGACGAACCGCGCGGTCTCCGCCGTCCAGACCGCGATCCCGTGGGTGACCAGGTGCTCGGTTCCGGCGAGGTGCCCGGCCTGTGCGACCTCGTCGTCGTGCGCCCGGCCGGTGGCGGCCAGGAAGCGGGCGGCGGCGACGGCGTCGTCGGGCAGGCCCGCCAGGCGGGTCGGCAGGAGGCTGCGCAGCCCGGTGGGGACCGGCAGCGGCCCGACGGCGTGCCAGCCGACCGCCGAACGGTGCAACGCGCCGGAGCGCCGCGCGCCGTCGAGCAACTGGGTGACGAACAGGGCGTTCCCGCCGGTCCGGCGCCACACGTCGTCGACCACCCCGGCGTCCACCGGGCCGTCGAGCAGCGCGTCGACGAGCTGCTCCGTCGCTGTCCGGTCGAACGGCGCGATCGGCAGCAGCACGATGCTCGACGACGCCGCGAGTTCGGCCACGGCGGGCGGCACCCGACCGTCGGCGGTCCGCACCGTACCGACCAGGGTGCGACCGGCGTCGCGGGCGACCCGCACCGCGACAGCCAGGGAGACCTCGTCGCAGCCATCCAGGTCGTCGACCGCGAGCACAGCTCCGGCCGGGACCGCCCGGAGCACCTGGGCGACCATCTCCGCGAGTGACGTCGTCGCCGGGTCGACCAGGTGCGCCAGAGCCGCCAGCGGGACGTGCGACAGCCCTCGCGTGCCCCAGGCGCGGACGGCAGGGAGAGCCGTGGACACGGCGTCGAGCAGCCGGGACTTGCCCACGCCGGCCTCGCCGGTCACCAGGACCACATCCGTCTGCGGATCGTGCACCGCGGCGAGGACGTCGCTGAACTCCCGGGCCCGGCCGACCATCGTCATGCCGGGATCATCTCCCACCCCCCGGTGGTACTGACACCTTGTCGAGGGGCGGCTGATTCACTCGTAGTGGTAGCGGCACTGCGCTATCTGCACTGTGTCGTCAACGATCCGATACACCAAGCGGTGTTCCTGATCGATGCGCCTCGACCAGAATCCCGACCAGCTGCCCCGGAGCTGCTCCGGCTTGCCGATGCCCTGGTGGCCGTTGCGTCGAATGTCCTCGATCAGGGTGTTCACCCGCTTGAGCATCGGGCGGTCCCGCTGCCAGGCCAGGTAGTCCTCCCACCCTCGGCTGGCTAACTGGACCTTCACGCTGCCGACGCCTCGCCCGGACCGGCGTCGGGGTCGATCAGGTCGTGCATCTCCCCGCCCCCGTTGCGCAGCTCCTCGACGGCTTCGTTCAGGCGGCGCGCATTGGCGGGGCTGGCCATCAGGTACGCAGTCTCCTTCAGTGACTCGTACTCACGCAGCGAGATGATCACGGCGGCCTCACGGCCGGAGCGGGTGACCACCACTTCCTCTGCGTCGTCCACAACGTGGTCGAGCATCTTGGCCAGGTTCTGCCGGACTTCTGAGTAAGGGACGGTGCGCATGAGGCCTCCCGAGCATGGCGTACAAGAAATTGTACAACCGGGCGTTGTCGGTGTCAGCCGTCTACCCGGCGGCAGGAGGCTGCTGGCGGGTCAGCGGGTGAGGCCGACGAGGGTGGCGAGGCGGGCCACGCCGGCGGCTGGCGGGCCGCTGCGGGCGATCTCGGCGACGAGGGTACGCGCGGCGGGGCGGTAGCGGACCTCGGCGGGCGCGATGGCGTCGGCGTCGACCAGCGTACGACCGGCGGCGGTGGGGTCACCGGCGTCGAGGTAGGCGCGGGCGGCGTCGACGAGGTGCGCGGCCCGATGCTCGACGGGGAGCCGACGCCAGTCGTCGCGGCCGATGGCCTTCTCGTGGCGGTAGACGGCCTCGGCCGTGTCACCGAGACGTTGGGCGGTGAGGAATCGGGCCAGCAGCACGGCGACGGGGCCGAATGCGGTGTGGTGCGGGTCGTCGTCGCTCGTACACCGGTCGGCGAGAACGGTGGCGTGGTCGATCAGGTGGTCGGCGCGGCGGCCGTCGCCGCAGCCGGCGGCGGCCAGCGCGGCCTGGAGGAACAGCGTTCCCCGTACCGCGTCGTCGGCGGCGGTGCCGATGGCGGCGACGGCGGCGGTGAGGGCGAGCCGGTCGCGGCCGAGCGCGCGCAGTGCCTGGGCTACGGCGATGGTGGCGGTGCCGGCGCGGACGGGGTCGCCCACGGCGGCAGCGACGGCCCGGTCGGCGGCGAGCCAACCGAGGTCGGCCTCCCCGAGCTTGACCAGCACCGAGGCGGTGATCCGGTACGCGGACACCAGCAGTCCCGGCGTGGCGTGGGCGGCGTCGAGCAGGGTGGGCAGGGCCCGGAGAAGCTGGGTGTAGTGGGCATGCTGGTAGGTGAGCCAGGCATGCGCGACGTGCCGTTGCACCTCGTCGGGCGACACCGTCCGGGCGGGCCGGTGGTGGTAGCGGGCCAGGGCGGCGCGGACCGCGTCGACCCCGTCGAGGCCGACTGTCACGGCCGGTAGCGGCCTGCGGGGGTCGAGCAGGGCGGCCGGGTCGAGGCGCAGCACCTCGGCGATCTCCTGGACGGTCGAGTACCGGTCGAGGCTGCGCACGCCGCGTTCGACCTTGTCCACCCAGCTCTTGGACTTGCCGAGGCGGTCGGCGAGCATCTGCTGGGTCATCCGGCGGCGCACCCGCCAGCGGGCCACCCGCCGGCCGATCGGCAACTCGTCGGCGTCGGACAGGATCGGGCGGGTCACCGGTTCCGCCCTATCGGCGGGTGGACGGCGGTGGTGGTGGACTCCCCGCAGCGCGGACACCACCTCGACTTGACCCGGAACGCCAGCAACCCGACCAGAAAGCCCGGCACCAGGCCACCGAACACCAACATCACCACTCCGGAAACCACAGCATCCTCACTTTCTGGCATGCCAAGGGCGGGACGCTGGCGTGCTCCCGTCACGCACTTGACTGTGGACGTTGCGGAGCGTGTTCAGCGCGTAACTAGAGTCCCCCATCAAGTGATGCCGCGCAAGCCTAAGTTCCCTGTCGGGTTGATGCTCCTCAGGTTAGGGGTGACAATCTGGTGATGCTGGGTGACGATGTGTGCATGTCTCGATTCACTCCCGCAACGCCACGATCTCGCCGACTCGGCCGGGAGCTGCGTAAGCTCCGCGAGGCAAAGGGGCTGACCGGCGATCGGGCGGCAGAGATCGTCTGCTGCTCGTCGTCCCGGATCAGCCGGATCGAGTCCGGCGAGATCAAGCTTCGTGCCGGGGACGTCATGGAGCTACTGGTCACCTACGGCGTCAAGATTGACAGTGAAGCCGGCATCTCCCTGTTGGAGCAGGCCCGTGGCCTGCGTGAGGAGGGCTGGTGGCAGCGGCTCGGCGGCAAGTACGCCACCTACATCGCGTACGAGACCGAAGCCGTCGAGCTCAAGAACTTCGAGCCGATGCTGGTGCCCGGTCTACTGCAGACCGAGGCGTACGCCCGCGAGGTCAACGTCATCGGCCGGGAGACCGACCCGGAGGGGATCAAACAGCGGGTCGCCGCCCGGATGACCCGCCAAGAGGTCCTGCACCGCAAGCCGACACCGCTGCGGATGCACGCGATCCTCTCCGAGGCTTCGGTGCGGACCGAGGTGGGCGGCCCGGATGTGCTGCGCGAGCAACTCCACCACCTGGTCACGCTGAGCCGGCTGCAGAACGTCACGATCCAGGTATTGCGCTTCGAGGCCGGCGCTCATCTGGCCATCAGCAGCGGCTTCGCCCTGCTCGCCTTCGAGCCGGACGACCCGCCGTTGGGCTACATCGAAACCCTTGCCGGTGAACTGTTCCTGGAGTCGAGCCGCGACCTGGCGCGACTGTCGGCGGCGTACGACAATCTGAAGACACTGGCGAGGTCGCCCGCCGAGTCGATCAAGTTCATCAGGGAGTTGAGCGAGCATGGAACGTAACGCCTGGCGCACGTCGAGCCGGTCCGGCAACAACGGCCAGTGTGTCGAGGTGCGGGATCGGGGCGCGCAGGTCGACGTCCGCGACTCCAAGGCCCCCGACGCCGGCACGCTGAGCTTCGAGCCTGCCGTCTGGGATGCGTTCATCAGCGGCTTCAAGGTGTCGCACTGACTGCTCTGGCCTGCCATCCGGCGACGGCAGGACGGCGGTTGACCTGCCGCCCGTCGCTGCACCTCGTTGCAGTGGCCGCCCTCAACCTTGGCGAGTAGATGGGTCGGCTCGGGTGGGCCGGTCCTGCCGGCCCACCCGACGGCGGTCAACGGTTCTCGGTGCTGTTCTCCGGCTTCGCGCCGTAGCGCGGCGGCGCGGACCACGGCGACTCGGTGCCGGTCCGCCGGGGCAGTGGCTCGGTGGGGGTGTCCAGTTCCGGGTAGCCGAGGGTGAGCGGCGCGGTGTCCGGCTCGCTGCGGGCGGGCGGACCGGCCGGCGGCCAGTCGCTCGTGGCGTAGCTGGGCGGCGGCAGGTTGTCGTAGTCGGCCGGGGCCGATTCCGTCCCCATCACCGGTTGCGGCCAGCGCCGCCACCGCTGGGCGCTGAACACGGCCATCAGCAGCAGCAGACCGATCAGGAACAGGGTGCCGTTCTGCACCGGCTGGCGCAGCGGCAGCGGGTCGCCGAGCACCTTCCAGCCGGTCGGGATCCGGTCGAGCACGGTGAACGGTGCGATGAACATCCCGACGTACGGGGTGATCAGCAGCAGCCCGGCGACGAGCGGGCCGGCCGGTGAGGTGCGCAGCGTGCCGACCAGGCCGAGCAGGATGCCGGCGACGCCGAGGTAGACGGCCGGCTCGATCAGGTTGGCCGTGCTGTACGTGCCGATCTCCACCCAGCGGTCCACGGTCCGGCCCGACCCGTCCTGCCCGAGAGTGATCAGCACCCACGTGACGGGTGCCACCACCAACCCGGCGAGGAAGCTCCAGAGATGTCGCATTGGCGCACCGTACCGTTTCTGCCATGACCGAGCACCCCACCACCCCTGCCGGCAAGCCGACGTCGTACTCCCGGGTCACGCTGAGTCGCATCATGACCGCTGTCGATGTCAATCTGTACGGAACCGTGCACGGTGGGGTGTTGATGAAGTTCGTCGACGACGTGGCCGGCGCGGCGGCGGCCCGGCACAGCGGCGGCACGGCGGTGACCGCCTCGATCGACGAGATCGTGTTCTCCGAACCCGTCCGGGTGGGTGACCTGGTGCACGCCCACGCCCAGGTCAACTGGACCGGCAACACCTCGATGGAGGTGGGTGTGAAGGTGGTCGCCGAGCGCTGGGACTCGGCCGAGGACGAACCCGTCCGGGTGGCCACGGCCTACCTCGTCTTCGTCGGCGTGGACGTAGCCGGCGCCCCCCGCCCGGTCCGCCCAGTCCTCCCGGAAACCCCCGACGACCACCGCCGCTACAAGGAGGCGGAAATCCGCCGCGCCCACCGCCTGGCCAAACGCCGCGCCATCCAAGCCCACCGCGCCTCCTGACCCC